>JAITCK010000153.1 GCA_031283115.1 Cellulomonadaceae bacterium
GTTGAGCCAGGTTCCCTCAAGCATGGTGTCGCTGATGAACTCAAAACCCAGCCCATCTAAGAAGTTGAACATCGCGTCAAGGTCATCGACAACGATCCCCGCGCTGTGTATCCCCAGGAGAGTCATAGCCCAAGGTTATCCTTGTGAGCCTGATCACGCGCGGGCTACTGAGATACCGTCAACAATGGGCTGCGTCGGAGAGGTACCTGCTGCACTTGCTGCGCCCAGGTGACGCCCGCCAAACATCCGACCCTGCAGGCGGCGTAGGCTGGAGCCTGTGACTGTTCGCAGCGTTGTTCTTGCCGGCGGTGGGACTGCCGGACATGTCAATCCTCTGCTGGCCGTGGCCGACGGGTTGCGCACCCGCAACCCCGAGACCGCCCTGCTAGTGCTAGGCACCGAAACCGGCCTGGAAGCCGACCTCGTACCAGCCCGCGGATACCCCCTGCGCCCCGTGCCCAAGGTTCCTTTGCCGCGCCGACCCTCAGCCGACATCTTCCGCCTACCAGGCAGGTTGAAGACAGCCATCGCCGCCGCCGACGCAGCCCTCACCGAGATTGACGCAGACGTTGTTGTCGGTTTTGGCGGCTACGTGTCCACGCCCGCCTACATTGCCGCCCACCGGCGCGGCATCCCTATCGTCGTCCATGAACAAAACGCCCGCCCCGGCCTGGCCAACCGTCTGGGTGCCCGATGGGCCGCGCGCGTAGGCGTCACCTTTCCCGGCACTGCCCTGCGCGACGCAGTGGTCACCGGCCTGCCCCTGCGCCCCGAGATAGCCGACCTTATTGCCCGACGAAGCAGCAACGCGGACGCCGTTCGCGTGGAAGCCGCCGCAGTGCTCGACCTCAACCCCGCCCTCCCCACCATCCTGGTCACCGGGGGATCTCTGGGTGCTGTCAGCATCAACGGGGCTGTCGCCGGAGCGGCCCGCGCCCTGCTCGACTCTGGCGCGCAAATCCTCCACCTCACCGGCAAAAACAAGGACGAGGCTGTGCGCCAAGGCATCCGGGCCGCCACCACCGGCATGCTCACCAGCCATGCTGAAGGCTGGGATGTCAGTACCCTCAAACACTATTACGTGCGCGACTACCTGCCCGACATGCACTATGCCTTAGCCTGCGCCGACCTGGTCATCGCCCGGGCCGGGGCAGGAACAGTCTGCGAGTTGGCCGCCCTGGGCATCCCTGCCGTCTACGTCCCCCTGCCCATCGGCAACGGTGAACAATTCCTCAACGCCGCCCCCCTGGTCGCCGCCGGGGGAGGGGTACTAGTTGATGACGCCGCCTTCACGTCAGCCTGGGTGGCCGACCAGGTGCCAGACCTGCTGGCAGGAACCGCAGCCCTCACCGCAATGGGCCGGGCCGCAGCAGAGTTTGGCGTCAGAGACGGGGCAAGCCGCCTGGTCGACCTCATCGACCAGGCCGCAGCAGAAGGAGCGACCCGATGAGCGACACGGCTGCATCACCCCCAGCCGCAACAAACGCCGCTGCACCACCTGTTGTCCCCCTGACTGACCTGGGCCGCGTCCACCTCATCGGCATTGGTGGGGCAGGAGTCTCCGTTGTCGCCCGCCTCCTCTATGCCCGCGCCGTCCCCGTGCAAGGGTCTGACGCCGCAGTCGGCCCAGCCCTGACCGCCCTGCGTGACGACGGCATCCCCGTGTGGGTGGGGCACGACGCCTCACACGTCATCGGGCCTGACGGAAGCCCGCTCGTTGACACTGTTGTTGTGTCGACGGCCGTGCGGGAAAGCAACCCCGAATTGGCTGCCGCCCGCGCCGCCGGAATCCGGGTACTCCACCGGTCGCAGGCCCTGGCCTCCGTGGCCGCCGACATGCGGTTTGTGGCAGTAGCCGGGGCGCACGGGAAAACCACCACGTCAGCCATGATCGCCACCCTGCTCCGTGAATGTGGCGCGGACCCCTCCTTCGCCATCGGAGGCACCGTGCGCGTGCGCCAGGCCGACGGAACGATGGCGGCCATCCCTGGCGGATACTTTGGCGGCGGCAACGTGCTGGTCGCTGAGGCCGACGAATCCGACGGCTCCTTCCTCAACTACACGCCCACCATCGCCGTGGTCACCAACGTAGAACCCGACCACCTCGACCATTACGGCAGCCGCGATGCCTTCGACCAAGCCTTTGTCGACTTTACTGCCCGCCTGGGCACCGCCGGATTCCTGGTCGCCTGCGCCGACGACCCAGGCGCAGCGAAACTGGCCCGCACTCACGCAGCCAGTTGGTGCCAGTGCGGACAACACGTCATCACCTACGGCACATCCCCGGACGCCACCATCCGCATCACAGATGTGACCAGCGACGATGCAGGAGCCAGCGCCAGCCTCAGCGGTGGCCCCCTCGGCGCAACCCCCCTGCACTTGGCCCTGTCCGTCCCCGGCGTCCACAATGTTCTCAACGCTGCCGCCGCCGTCACCACCGCCGTACTGCTGGGCATCCCCCCCACCCAGGCCGCCGCAGCAGCCCGAGCCTTTGTGGGCACTGGCCGCCGCTTCGAACTTCGCGGCCAGGCAGGCGGGGTGCGGGTCATCGACGATTACGCCCACCATCCCACCGAGATTGAGGCACTCCTGCGGGCAGCCCGCCCCGTCGCAGGTGAGGGCCGGGTTCTCGCTCTCTTCCAGCCCCATCTGTATTCGCGGACCCGCATTTTTGCCGACCGGTTTGCTGCCGCTTTGGCCCTGGCCGATGAGGTGGTGGTGACCGGTATCTACAAGGCCCGCGAAGACGAAGACCCCACCGTCACTCCCCGCACCATCACCGACCTGCTGCCCGCCACAGCCTCCGGCGGAAGCGTGCGCGCCATCGACGACCGGGTTGAAGCCGCCCACGCTATCGCCGCCGCCGCCCGCCCCGGCGACCTCATCCTCACCATCGGCGCCGGAGACGTCACCGACCTCGCCCCCCTCATCCTCACCGACCTGCAGCCACCCACGGGCACGGGGTGATGTGTGGCACAGCGGCTGATTTGAGGGTTTGCGGCGGTGCGTTGCGGGGTTTGGCCCGACGTGCAGGCACGATGGGGGCGTGCGACCTCCTGCTGCCCCGCGTGTAGCGCCCAAGCCGGTCAAACCGGCTGTCCCGGCCCGCACCCTGGCGCGGCAAAAAACCTCCACCGCCCAGGCCGCTCATACCGCCGCCAAGCCTGCTTCGCGGTCGAAAACTTCCGCACAAAGCAGCGCCCGCCCGCTCCCCGCAGCGAAAACGCCAGCAAAGACGCCAGCAAAATCGTTGACGAAAGCGCCTACCCTTCAACGGTCACCTGCCGCAGCCAAAAAACCGCAGTTCAAGCCGCCGCGCCAGCGGGTGGTGTCTACAGCCATGGGAGACCGCCTGGCCGAAAAACGGGCCATGTCCCGCCACCGCATCGCCAAACGCATCGCTATCACAGTGGCGCTGGCGGCTGCCCTGGCCGGGCTGATCTGGGGGGCCTATTTTTCCCCCGCCCTCATGCTTGACCCCGCCCACGTGAGCGTCACCGGCCAGGGGGACACCGTTAACGCCGCCCAGGTCACGGCCATCCTCAGCGAGCAGGCAGGCGTCCCCCTGCCCCGCGTTGACACTGGTGACCTGCGCCAACAGGTTGAAGCCTTGAATGGTGTCAAAGAGGCCCGCATTGTCCGTGCCTGGCCGCGCGGCCTGACTGCCCACCTGCTTGCCCGCCAGCCTGCCGCCGCCGTACCCGCAGCCGGGGGCTACGCCATTATTGACGCCGAGGGCGTCCGCGTGGCTGTTGCCCCCGAGCCGGGCGAAGGCCTCCCCATCATCGTGCTTCCCCTCATCGACGGCGAACCGGAAGCTCAGGCCCCTGCCGTCCAGCAGCCTGCCGCCTTGACGGCAGCCCTGACGGTGCTCCACGCCCTGCCAGAAGACTTGGCTGCTGACGTTCGCCAGGTTGAGGTCAGTACCAGGGATGACGTGCGCACTGTTCTCCATAGCGGCCAGGTCATTCGTTGGGGGGATTCGACCCGCCTGCCCGTCAAACTGGCTGTGGTGCGCACCCTGCGTGATGCCGACCCGCACTCGCGGGAATTCGACGTATCCGCGCCTGAGATTCCCGTCACACGCTGACTTTTCGCCTGCCCGGCCCGGCCTGCCGTCAACGGCAGCCCATCGGCCCTGCGCCGCCTTTTGTGCTTTATTGGCGGCGTGCAAGCGTCGCCTAGCGCCGTGAGACAGCAAGGTTTGGCGACGCTTCCAGCGACACGCCGGGGCTAGGTGCGCCGGGGCTGTCGCCAGGGCGCCTACCGTTTGGGCAAGAACAAAGTTCCATCCGTGTAAGTAACTCGTTGGCAGACCGTCGGCGGGGGCACGGTTGGACACAACCGAGGGGTAAAAGAGGCATCGACGTGGCAACTCCGCAGAACTACCTCGCAGTCATCAAGGTGGTCGGCATCGGTGGTGGCGGGGTCAACGCCGTCAACCGCATGATTGAAGTCGGCCTCAAGGGCGTCGAGTTCATCGCCATCAACACTGACGCTCAGGCATTGCTCATGTCTGACGCCGACGTCAAGCTGGACGTGGGGCGTGAACTGACGCGCGGCCTCGGCGCTGGCGCCAACCCTGAGGTGGGCCGCAAGGCTGCCGAAGACCACGCCGAAGAAATCGAAGACGTGCTGCGCGGGTCTGACATGGTCTTTGTCACCGCAGGTGAGGGCGGCGGAACCGGCACCGGTGGCGCCCCCGTGGTCGCTAAGATCGCCCGGTCTCTGGGCGCCTTGACCGTGGGTGTGGTCACCCGTCCCTTCAGTTTTGAGGGCCGCCGCCGGTCATCACAGGCAGACGCAGGTATTGAGGCGCTGCGCAGCGAAGTGGACACGCTCATCGTCATCCCCAATGATCGCCTGCTGCAAATCTCTGAACCCAACATCACGGCTATTGCTGCCTTCCACTCCGCTGACCAGGTTCTCCACAGTGGCGTCCAGGGCATTACCGACCTCATCACCACGCCTGGCCTCATCAACCTTGACTTTGCCGATGTGAAATCGGTGATGCAGGGGGCTGGTTCGGCGCTCATGGGTATCGGTAGCGCCCGCGGTGAAGACCGGGCCGTCCAGGCTGCCGAGGCGGCCATTAGTTCGCCCCTGCTGGAAGCCTCTATCGACGGCGCCCACGGCGTACTCATCTGTATTCAAGGGTCCAGCGACTTTGGCCTCAACGAGATGCAGGAGGCCGCCCGCATGGTGCAGGAGGCCGCCCACCCTGAAGCCAACATCATCTTTGGTAACGTCATCGACGATGCCTTGGGCGATGAGGTTCGCATCACCGTGATCGCTGCCGGTTTCGACGGGGGAGCCCCGACGGCCCGCTCTGATGCGTCCCGGTCGGCCAGTCGGGCTACCCACGCTTCCGTCCCGGCAGCCCACGCCGCAACAACTCAGCCCGCCTTCACTGCTCCGGCACCGACGGCTCCTCTCGCGCAGCCTCCGGCCTTGACCGGGCAGCACGCCATGCCGCGCCCCATCCCGGCCGCCCCTGATGATGTCCCCACCGACTTCGCCCCCATCTCCGAACCCCTACCTGTGCCGGTAGCGGTAGGCCCGGACGGCCGTGAGATTGTGGAAGAAAACGGCGGCGTCACCGTCACCCGGTCACCCGAATCTGTTATCGAGGTGCCGCGCGTTACCGAACCGCCCGTCACCCCCAAGGAAGACCTGGACGTCCCCGACTTCCTCAAAAACCTGTAAACCGCCCGCACGCTGAGGCGAAAGTAGAACCGGCAGTGACCGCTGACCCCATCGGGTTTATCCCCGTGGATTTAGGCCAGGGTGTCACTGCCGGTTTTACTCTGCGGCGCGGTGGGCTGTCCCTGCCGCCCTGGGATGAACTCAACTTGGGTGTGAACGTGGCTGACGATGCTGCCCACGTTGCGGCCAACCGTCACCTGGCAGCTGGTCTGCTGGGGGCGCCGGTCGCCTTTTCGACGCAGGTTCATGGCAGTGATGTGTACGTGCTGACTGCCGCCGACGCTGCGCAGTGGGGGAGTCTCACTCCGCCCGAGTCTGTTGGCCAGGCTGATGCCATGCTTGCTGCCGCCGACAGGCTTGACGAACACCCGATTGGTCTGGGCGTGCTGGTGGCTGACTGTGTGCCCGTCCTGTTTGCTGATGCGGAGGCGGGCGTGGTGGCGGTCGCTCATGCGGGCCGTCAGGGGGTGCTGCTCAATGTTGTCGCGGCGACGGTTGCGGCCATCGAATCTGCTGGCGGGGCGTGTTCGAACCTGCGGGCTGCCGTCGGGCCTGCCGTCTGTGGCCGCTGTTACGAGGTGCCGTCGGACATGCAGGCCCAGGTGGTTGCGGCGGTACCGGAAGCCGCTGCGTCAACGCGGCAGGGCACCTCTAGCCTGGATTTGCCTGCCGCTGTCATTGCTCAACTGCACCTGTGTGGCATCACCGATGTGCAGCATGTTGACTGTTGCACGATGGAAGACGACCGCTTTTTCTCCCACCGTCGGGCCAGCCGCCGGGGGACAACCACGGGCCGACAGGCCGGGTTGGTCGCTATGAATGGTGCGGCACTGTGACCTATTCGAGATGTGGTCTGGCGGCGGTTTCGGCGTGCCACGCAGCGAGAATCACATCAGTGTTGTTTACTAGACAGTAGACGGCGGCAAGCAGCGGCCCGTGAGCGAAGGAGAGTTGCGCAATGTCAGCGCTTCGCAAGACCATGCTCTACCTCGGCCTGGCCGATGACGACGGCTACGACGAGGCCCCTGTGGACGAGTACGACGACTACGAGGAGACCCCCCCACCCATGCGCGAGTACTCCGCCGACGTCACACCCATCCGGCGCGCCTCCCTGCGTGAAGCCGCACCCGTGGCAGCGCCCGTCGCTGACCTGCGACGCATCACCACCATTCACCCGCGCTCTTACAACGACGCGCGACTCATTGGTGAAGCCT
>JAITCK010000198.1 GCA_031283115.1 Cellulomonadaceae bacterium
CATAAAGCCGGGGTCGTAGGTGACCATGCCGGTCTGCCGCAGGAGGGAGGCCACGGCGATACCGTCCACGCCTTCGGTGGGGCGCACCACGGGCAGTTCCACGCGCAGGGGGTCGCTGCCGCCGCGAGTCACCGTGATCTCTGCCGCAGCGTCGTCAAGGACGCTGGGGTCTGAGGCAATGTCGTAGGGGCTTGCCGGGTCGATGCGCATGGACAGGGAGTCTAGGGCATGGCACTGTCGGGTACGGCACTGTCGCGCAGACGCCTGGCTGCCGCAGCGATGTGGTCGTCACTGGCGGTCAAGGCGATGCGGACGTGGTGGCGGCCTGCCTGGCCGTAAAACTCTCCCGGCCCCACCAGGATGCCCAACTGTGCGAGACGGGCTGCGAGCGCCCGCGATTCGGGACGGCCTGCCCCGTCGGCCCCTTGTCCCCCATGAGTGGAGTCGGCAGGGCGGGCCCACAGGTAGAGGCCGGCCTGCGAATGGTCGACCGTCCAGCCTGCGGCGGTCAGTCCGTCAAGGAGGACTGCCCGCCTGCGGCCGTATATGTCCCGTTGAGCTGCAACGTGGGTGTCGTCATCGAGGGCGGCCCGCATGGCGGCTTGGACGGGCCAGGGGACGATCATCCCTAAATGTTTGCGGGTTGCTACCAGGTCGCCGACAATGGCCGGGTCGCCTGCGATGAAGGCGGCCCGGTATCCGGCCAGGTTGGATTGTTTGGACAGGGAGTAGGCGACCAGTAGGCCGGTGTGGTCGCCGCCGGTGACAGCCGGGTCAAGCAGGGAGGGCACGGACTTGGATTCGCCTAGTGCAGCGTCACCGACCCCGCCTCCGTCAGCGGCGCTGGTCGCGTCTGTCCAGGGCAGTTCGGCATAACACTCATCGGATACGACGATGGCACCTATCTCGCGTGCCGCCTGAACAACAGCCCTCAGGTAGTCAACGGAGGCGACAGCCCCGGTGGGGTTGGACGGCGAGTTGACCCACACGAGCCGCACATTGCTGCGTCCCGCCCATTCGTCGATGGAGTCGGTAGGTAGGGGGGTGGCCCCGGCAGCCCGGGCGCCCACATCGTAGGTGGGGTAGGCGATAGCCGGATGGACAACAAGGTCGCCTGGGCCAAGCCGCAGCAGGGAGGGCAGCAGACCCACCAGTTCTTTGGAGCCGATGGTGGGCATGACACCTGCCGGGTTCACGTCGGGTACTCCGCGACGGCGGGCAAACCAGGCGGCCACTGTCTGCCGCAGCAGGGGAGTCCCGTAGGTCATGGGGTAGCGGGGCGCGTCACTGGCTGCAGCCAGGGCGTCTTGGATGACCTGCGGGGTCGGGTCAACGGGAGTGCCGATGGACAGGTCGATGAGGCCCGACGGGTGGGCTGACGCGGTGGCTGTCACCTCTGCCAGCGTGTCCCAGGGGTACGGAAGGTCACGCAGATCGCCAAGTCCCATAAGACCGCAGCCTACTCGGCGGCAGGGACATTCCGCCGCCCCACTTCACTGAGACGGCTTCAACGCGGAGGCTTCACCGCGACGGGCCTAGTCGGCGGCGGGAACAGCCTCGATGACGGGGTGGTCTTTAGGGATGACGCCCGTCTTGGCGGCCCCGCCCGGGGAGCCCAGATCATCAAAGAAGTCAACGTTGGCCCGGTAGTAGTCGCTCCACTGCGGGGGCACGTCGTCTTCATAGAAGATGGCTTCAACAGGGCAGACAGGTTCGCAGGCCCCACAGTCCACGCACTCGTCGGGGTGGATGTACAGCGACCGCAGGCCCTCATAAATGCAGTCGACGGGGCACTCGTCAACGCAGGCACGGTCCTTGACATCGACGCAGGGCTGAGCGATCACGTAAGTCACTCCCCTACTGTGCCCTCAGGCACGCCAGCGCGCAACAGGGACGGGAGCCCACCTGGCACAATACGTCGGTGACTGACACCGCCTCCCCACTTCACCGCCCCCGTAACCCCATGCTGCACACGCTGGTGACGCTGGAAGGTAACGCCAAAGCGTCGGTATGGACGGAACCCATGTGGGGCCTGTCTATGGCCCTGGTGATGCCCTACCTGTCAGTGTTTATGCTGGCCTTGGGCCTGCGTGATGAGCAGATCGGCCTGCTGGCCACTATTGGCATGGTCTCGCAGATGGTGTTTGGCCTGCTGTCGGGTGTTATTACAGACAAGTTGGGGCGGCGGTGGACTACAGCCCTCTTCGATGTGGCCGCCTGGGTGATTCCGTCCCTCATCTGGATGGTGGCGCAAAACTTCTGGTTCTTTTTGCTGGCTTCCCTGATCAACGGCACCTGGCAGGTGACGCAAAACTCTTGGGACTGCCTGCTGGTGGAAGACGCCGACCGCAAACAGTTGACCAAGATTTATTCCCTGGTCAGGGTGGCTGCCGACTGTTCGGCCTTCTTCGCCCCCATCGCGGCGGTGCTTGTCCACTCCTTGGGCTTGGAACATGCGGTACGCATCCTCTTCGCTAACGCTGCCGTCATCATGATGGCCAAGATCATTATTTTGTTCCACTGGTCTACGGAGACACGCACGGGCCGAACCCGCATGGAGGCCACACGGGGGGTGCCTATCTGGCGGTCTTTGGCCGAATATCGGGGCGTGTTCGGCATTATTCTTCGTTCGCGCGGATCCTTGTTCGCGCTGGCGATTATGGCTTTGGTTGCTGCCGTGTCGCTGATCAACTCGACCTTCTGGTCGGTGGCGGTCACCGGACATTTGGGGGTGCCCGACGCCTTGCTGCCCCTTTTTCCCATGGTGCGGTCGGTGTTGAGCATCGTCTTGTTTTTCACTGTTATTCCCAAATTGACGGCGGCCCTTGATCTCAAACGGCCCACCTTGTGGGGATTTGGGGTGTTCCTGGTGGGGCAGTTACTGCTGGTTGCTATTCCGGCTCCCGGCGCTGGCGGCAGCCCGTCGGCCCTGGTGTACGCCATGCTGGCTGGCACCCTCATCTTTGATTCTTTTGGCGCAGGCATGGCTTTCATGCTGTCGGAGTCCCTGGTCGCCTTGCATGTTGATGAGGCGGAACGATCCCGCATCATGGCTATTCAACGGATGGCTGTCATGCTGGTGGCTGCCCCCTTCGGCTGGATTGGCGGTTGGCTGTCCGGTATGGGCCGCACCTACCCCTTCGTGTTGACGTCGGTTCTGCTTGTCGTCGGCATTGTGTTGGCAGCCTTGGCCTGGGTGCCTACTCACGCTGACGGCAGCGCCCACCCGCACGTGGATGCGGGCATGGAGGGTGCTGCGTCGTGACGTCTGAGCCTGCCGCCGCGCCGATGGGGGCGCCCGATGCGGCAGCCCCTGCATCTGCGATAACTACCTGGCGGCTTTTGGCGCCGGGCCAGCGGGTTGTGGTGCGGCGGCGGTTGACCGGCGACGAATCCGTCCAGGCCCGCGCTGAGGGCCGTGGAGCCGTGTGGACGGACATTATTGCCGTTGTCGTCGCTGTCGATGACAGTGGCTTGCGCCTACTCACCGACGCCTCCCGGCAACTGCAAGCCCGTGAAGTGCACGTGCCCGGCCAACTCATTACCGCCGCCAAGCCCATCCCCCCGCGACCTGCCCGCCGCCGCTGAGCGTCACCCCATGGCTTTGCGGTAGAGGGCAGCGATCTCGGTTTTACCGAAGATGACGGGCACCGGGTAGACAGGGTTGCCTTCTTTGAGGGCCCGCTGAGTCAGGGTGGGGATGTCTTCTTCACGGAGTTTCGGCTCAGTGGTGGGGAGGTTGACGGCAGCAGCCAGGTCGCGGATAGCCTGGATGAAGGCTTGCGCTGCGTCAGCGTAGGTGATGCCGTCATCAATTTCCGGCCCGTCAACGGCGGCGACCGCCTGCGATTCGCCGACCCGTTGAACGCTGTTGTCAACATGGTCGACCAGTCCCGCAGCAACAGCCAGGTCGGCCAGCGGCTTGTGGGCGGCTGCGCCGTAAGCCTCCAACACATGCGGCATAAGCATGGTGTTGCCTACGCCGTGAACGGTGCCGTACAGGCCGGACAGTTGGTGGCTCATCGCGTGAATGTAACCGACATAAGCCCTGGTGAAGGCTGTCCCGCCCAGGTAGGCGGCCTGCTGCATGTTGGCTCGGGCTTGCAGGTCGTCACCGTGGTTGACGGCTTGGCGCAGGTTGTCAAAAACCAGCGCTGTCGCTGTGAGGGCGTCCTGTCGGGTTTGCCGGGTGTTGGCGTGTCCAATGTAGGCCTCAACGGCATGGGATAGAGCGTCCATGCCGGTGGCGGCGGTGATGTGCGGGGGCAGGCCAGCAGTGAGGCGGGGTTCTAGCAGGGCGTAATGCGGGATGAGTGACGGGTCGTTGATGGAATACTTTTCGTGCGTGACCGGGTCGCTGATGACGGCGGCCACTGTCGTTTCTGAACCGGTGCCCGCCGTTGTGGGGATAGCAACAAAGGGGACGATGCGGGCGTGGACTTTGAGGAGTCCGCCTAGGCCGCGCACCGTGCGGGTGGGACGGGCCAGGCGGGCGGCCACTGCTTTTGCGCAGTCCATGGGAGACCCGCCGCCCAGGGCAACAATGGCCTGGCAGCCTTGGCTGCGGTAAAGGTGGAGGGCGTCTTCAACATTGCCGATGGTGGGGTTGGGAACCACCTGGTCAAAACGGTGGCAGGCGATGGAGGCGTCCGTCAAAGCCTGTTCCAGTTCGGTGTTGAGGCCGATGCTGACAAGACCGCCGTCGGTGACTAGCAGCACGGAGGCGATGTTGCGGCGTCCTAAGGCCTGCGTCATCTGAGCGTAATTGCCGAGGATTCGCGGTTTACGCCAGGGCAGCAGGTAGGAGGCTCCCCGCATGACGGTTTGGAAGGCGCGGCAGTAGGCGACATAGGCGGGTGACGGCATGGGTCTAGTGTGACGCCAACGCCGCCAATGTGCATGCGGTGTGCCCGCAATGTGCCCGTCGTGGGCGGGGCCTGGCAGGGTTTGTCAGGTGAGCGACACCGCGCGAGCAGGCACGGACTCAGGCTCGCCCGTCAGATGTGCGGGCTTCACGCAATGAATCGGCGGCGTGGAAAAAGTCGTGCACGTCATCGCCTTGGGTTAGGGCTGTCGCCAGGGCCTCATAGTGGGCGGCGGCCTGGCGCAGGGCAGAGGCCACGGCGGCGGCGTTGTCGGTGATCATGGCCTGGGTACGGTCGGGGTCGGTGTAGGCCACGCGGGTGCCGTCGCGGAAACTGCCTGCCGCCAGGGCTAGGGCCACATCGCGCAGAGGGGAGGCGGCCACGGCGTTGAGCAGTTGGGTGGCGGCAATGTGAGGCACATGGCTGATGAGGGCGACGGCTGCGTCATGGTCGGCATCGGTGAGGGCGGTGACACGGCCCCGCCAGGGGCCTTCGATGAGGGCTTTGACCTGGGCGAACCGCCCAGCATCGACGGTGTGGCTGTCATCCCTGTCAGGGTCTACATCGGTTGCAGGGCCGTCAGTGGTTGCGGAGCGGCTGTCCAGCCCAGCGTCCCCGCCTGGCCCTGTGGTCATGGCCCAGGGGGCGCCGTCCATCAACTCGGCGGTGGATGCTGCGAAGCCGGAATGTTCGTTGCCTGCCATGGGGTGAGCGCCCACGTAGCGGTCGCCCAAGCCAACCGCTTCAATAGCCTTGCGTATTTGGGCTTTGACTGATCCTGCGTCGGTGATGGTGGCGTCGCTGGTGACGTCAATGTGGCTGGCGACGGCGGCTGCGGTGGCGGCCATGTGGGTCAGCGGGACGGCCAGCATGACAATGTCGGCGCCGGTCAGGGCCTCGCGCAGGCTGGTGGTGGCGGTCAGTCCGGCCTGGCGGGCTAGGGCTGCCGTCTGTTCACGGTGGGCGTGCCCGGTCACGGCGACACCCCGCTGTTGGGCCAGCCGGGCGAGGGAGCCCCCCACTAGGCCGAGGCCCACAATGGT
Source organism: Cellulomonadaceae bacterium (assembly GCA_031283115.1). Classification (GTDB taxonomy): domain Bacteria; phylum Actinomycetota; class Actinomycetes; order Actinomycetales; family Cellulomonadaceae; genus Xylanimonas. The sequence goes on from JAITCK010000198.1 coordinate 5,909, forward strand.
GAGTTTGGTTTGGATGGGTGTGGTGTGTTCGTGGCCGGTGTTCACCATAGGAGGGCCCTGTCGAGGCTGGCGTTGTCGTCGGTGGTGGTCACGGAGGCGGCGGGCACGTTGGCGGGTAGCACGCCGTCCAGGCCGCCTTCGGCAGGGTCGGCTGGGTAGACTCCCAGCGTTTTTAGGCTGTCTCCGGCAGCTAGGAGGTCGCTGATGAGGGCGCGGGCGGCGGGCTCCCAGGGGGCGGTGTCGAAGGTGACGGCGAAGGCGTATTGGCGGGCTGCCGCTTTGAGGGGGCGGGTCACCAGGGAGGACATGTTGACGCGGCGGGCGCCGAAGGCCGTGGTGACGCGGGCGAGCACGCCGGGGCCGGTCAAGGTGGGGGTGATGGCCAGCATGGTTCTCCAGGCCCCGTCATGGCTGGTGCGGGCCGCTTCGAGGGCGGCGGGGGCGTCGTCACGGCGGGCGATGACAAGAAAGCGGGTGCGGGCGCTCGCATAGTCTTCAACGCCTTGCGCCAGAGTTTCTAGGCTGTAGAGGGTGCCGCACAGGCTGGGGCCGAAGGCCACCTGGTTGCTGGTCAAGTCCCGGCAGGCGGCAGCGTTGGAGGCCGCAGGGACGGGGGTCAGGTTGTGGGCGGCGATGAAGCGGGTCACTTGGGCTAGGCCGTGCGGGTGGGCTGTCGCCTGGGTGAGTGGGCCGTGACCGGGCAGAACGAAGGCGTCAAAGGAGATGGGTAGCACTACTTCATCGACGGCGACCACATCATCGGAGGCGAGCAGGGCGTCTACTGTGGGGACTACGTAGCCTTCCACGGAGGATTCGATAGCGACGATGCCGCAGGCTGCCTGGCCGGTGGCCACTGCGGTGAAGACGGCGGGGACGGAGGTCAGCGGGAGCAGGGTTGGGCTTGCAGCCTTGCCCTGGGTGACGTTGGTTGCAGCCCAGGTGAGGACGGCTTGGTGGGTGAAGGTGCCTTGGGGGCCTAGGAAGGCGACGGTGGTCACTGCCGTGCCTCATCGGAGGCACGCCCACCGAAAGCAGACCCGAAAGCAGACCCGAAAGTAGACCCAGCGGAAGCAGGTGTGTCTGTTGTGAGGGCGGGCGCTAGGGGCGGAGCCCATTGGGGGGCGAGAGCGGCAGGGCGAGGCTGGAAGTCGCTGCCGAGTAGCACGGCCAGGGTTCGGTGGGCGACGCCTCGGGCATCCAGTTGGGCGACTAGGTCTTCAGCGGCGTCAACGTGGGGGCAGGCGAAACTTGTGAAGAAGTGGTGGGGGCCTGCTTCTTGCGGGTGTGACCGCACATGTTGCAGGTCAATACCCAGGTCAGCGAAGACGCCCAGGCTTTCTCGCAGGGATCCTTGGCGGTCGTCGCTGGGGCCGAAGGCCAGCCAGACTTGCGCGGGCGTTGTGAACTTAGGCCAGGCGTCGCAGGCTTGAATCAGCCCGTACCAGATGGGGGCGAGGGCGCTCAGGCGGTCCGACCCGGGCAGGTGCGTGAAGGTTGCGGGCATACGCGAGGCTTCTACCACTAGTGAGCCTGACGATCCGGCGATAGCGATACGTTCGTCGACGGGCGTGCGGGCGGGCACTACGCGGGGGCTGACGCCTAGGGTTCGCAGCACGTCGGCGCAGTCTCGTAGGCCTACCTCGTCGATGACGACGGCCCCGCCTGCCGCGCCGGGGCGGCCAGCCCACACCCATTGGGGGGCGACGGCGGCAGCGGCGGTGCAGATGAGTGCCTGGTTGCCTGCAAGCAGGGCTTCTTCGAGGCCGGGGTCGGGTTGTTCGGGGTGGCCTAGGTAGACGACGGCGGACAGGTCGCTGATGGAGGCGACCGTGTCGAGGGTGGCGTCGAGGCCTCCCAGGTCAAGCATTTCTACTTGTTCGGGTCCATCTGCTGCGGCATCGGCGGCAGCATCAAACCCGTCGGGGATGACTAGGCCAGACCATCCGCCTGCGCGAGCAGCGAGCGCGGCGTGTACCGGCGACTCGCGCTCTATGCGTCCCAGCACTATTCGTCGCCTCCGGCTTCATGCTGCGGAGGTTCGGGGCTAGGGCAGCTGACGCCGTTGGCGGGCGAGTAACTCCAGGTGTTGGATTCGTTGATGATGACTTGGCCTTGGCGTAATACGCGGCGGTGGTTGGTGATGGTGAAGCCTGCCTGGCCGGGTGATGAGGGCACACAGTTGCCGCCTGACCCTTGGATGGTGGTGGCGGGGCGCACGTTGGACCGGCCACTGGCGGAGGTTTCTACAGTGAAGTAGGGGGTGGACCAGACGCGGGAGTGGAGTTGTCCGCCTGCCACCCAGGATTGAACCACGGCACCGTAGGGGGTGTTGTTGCGCCAGCGCATGTCCAGGGATCCGGCGACGATGGTTGCTTCTCGGCCTGCCGGGTAGCGGGGGATGAATTGGGAGTGGGGCCGGTGTTCGATGTCTTCGAATCCGGCGAAGAAGCCCACGTTGTACATGTTGGTGGCTAGTTGGGACAGGCCGCCGCCCACGCCGGGAACCAGTTGTCCACCTTGGATGATGGGGGCGTTGCCGAATCCGTTGGCGGCAGTGATGGGGCCGAGTGCCCGCAGTAGGGAGAACTCTTCGCCGGGGCGCACTAGGGTGCCGGTGATGAGTTCTGAGCCGCGGCGCAGGTTGCCGGTGCGGATGGAGTCGGCGGTCAGGCCGGTTGAGAAGGATGACACTACTTCTCGCACGCCGAGGGCTTCGAGGGTTTCGCGTGTGGTTTCGGGTTCTGCGTTGACGAGTTCGATGACGGCTACCCGGTTGTGGTTGTCGTCTGCGGGTGCGTCATCGCCGGGGGTTTCCGCAGGTTCGTCCGGGTTTGCGGGGGCGTCGGTGTCGCCGGGTTCTGGTGAGGC
>JAITCK010000201.1 GCA_031283115.1 Cellulomonadaceae bacterium
ACCTACGCCCTGTGGAGCATTTCCGCCCACTTCACCGGCGGCATCGTTCACAGCGGTGGCTTCAACCTGGAACGTTACGGCGACGAACAGTGGCATGACGTGTCCTTTGACGTGCTGGCCCGCGGCGATGCTGGCCCGCTCGACGGCGGACGTGACGGCGGGGGAGAAGGCGGTCTGCTGGTCACTGGCCCCCGCGATGCCGGTGGCATCGACTTGGACGCCGTGCTCGCTGCAGGTAACACCATCGACGTGGCCGACTGGCTCATCGTCCCCGGTGACGCCGTGCTCGGCATCATGGAAGCCGACATCACCCTCAACGGCCACAACCTGGCCGCCGTGCTGTCCATGGAAGCCCGCGACGACCAGTCCGGCGGGCAAGGCGGCGGACTCTTCGCCCGAGGCGGCGACGACAGACAACCCGGCAACCTTGCCGCCAGCCTCTTCGACCTCATCGACAATGACAACGTCAGCGTCAACATCTCCGTTGTCGCCCGCGAGTTAGACGACCGCGACCAACCCGGCGCCACCCTCAAAGAGTGGACCGTGGTAGGCCACCACCGCGACCCAGCCAGCGACAACTGCCCCGACAGTGAAGGTGGCGGAGACGGTGAAGGTGACAAAATCGACATCGGCGAAGGCGACATCAACCTGTCCGACGGGAAAGAGTTCGATGGAACCCTCGGCATGTTCGTCGCCCCCCAAACTCGGCGCGGCTCCGATGGCGGTCAAGGCGAAGGGGAGGGCAGCAGGGACGCTGGTGCAGGCACCGTCGTCACCCTAGGCCCCACAGGCCGCGCCCGCGTCTACGTCATCGTCGAAGTCTATTTCGACCTGTGCACCCCCGACATGGTGGGCGAAGGCGGCATCGAACTGGCCGACATTGCCGACATCTCCCTCACCCTCGACCAAGTTCGGTCCACAGCCACCCCCCGACCCAACCCGACAGGAACCATCGGCCCCAAACCGACCCCCACCTTGACTACCCCCGTCGAACCCCCGGCAGACAGTTAGGGGGGCGAACATCATGGACTTCACTGGCAGCCTCCGCCGCAGCCTCCCCGCAGGCGCAATCATCGGCCTGCTCCTTGCCGCCCTGGCAGGCGGCGGCACCTACGCCCTGTGGCGGGAATCGGTGACGCTAGGCCCGTGGACTGTCCGCACCGGCACCCTCCACCTGGAAGCCGTTAAAGACACCCCCTTCACCTGCGAAGACGCCGACCATCAACTCATCGACAGCCCCGATGCGGAACTGCTGCCCGGTGGAGTTATCACCTGCACGGGCGCCGTCCACACAGCCCTAGAAGGCCGCAACCTTCACGCCCAACTCACCACCGACGCCAGTGCCCTACCCGACTACCTCACCGTTACCGCAACCGCCGTCGATGCTGCCGTCGCTATCGACCGGGAGGGGCCGAAACCTGCCCCCGCCCCCCTGCCCTACCCCGTCGAGGACGACCACACCTACACCGTGACTGTCGCCATCACCTGGGACAAAAAAGCCGCCCTCACCTGCGACAGCAAAGAGGGCAGCGGCAAGCCTGTTGAAGTCTGCGACCAAACCCCCACCGAAACCACCATCCCCCTAGGGGCCGTAGCCATTCTCCTAGAACAAACCCGCCCCAGCGCCTAACTCCGCCCGTCAGCGTTACGCAGTGTGAACGCCGGGGAGGTCGCCGAAGCGGGCTTGAGTATCTGTGGTGACAAGGCGGCGACCGGTTTCGCGGGCGTGGGCGGCAATGATGAGATCGTGTGCTCCGCGTGGAGTTCCCGTCGTCTTCACGTGGGCGAGCAGGTGAGCGTGGACGGCAGCGGTTGCTGCCGTGTAGTCAAGAACGGTGACGCCAGCCAGGACAGCCTGCGCGGTTTTGCGACGGCGAGCACGCAAGGCAGAATCGTTGGCGAGTAACGGGCCGGTGAGAAGTTCCGCACGAGTCACCGACCCGATGGCAATGTCATCGTCGTCCCTGAAATGCGCGAGGGCTTGACTGTCGCCACGTTCGAGCTGAATGAGAATGTTGGTATCGACTAGGAGTTTGCGGCCCACGGGTCTGCATTTTCGGTGAGAAGGGCGGCTGCTGAACTGATGTCGCTGGCGTAACTGTCATCGAAACCGGGGGAGTCTGCCAGGAGCGCGCGAAGGCCTGCGAAAGTATGCTGCGGGACGGGACGCACTTCCGCTATCGGTTCGTTGCCACGGGTAATGGTCACCGTATCGCCGTGCATGACAGCGTCCAGTAACTTTGAAAAACCGCGAGACGCGGCAGTGGCGGTCATCATGGACATGGATTCATCGTATCAGATAATCAGATAGTAGAAAAGTGAGTGCAAGGGGCAGAAAGGCCGAGGATGATAGGGGGGAGGTTGTGTGAGAAAGGGGCGGGAAGGTTACGGGTTGGGAACGATTTGCCGCGGGGGGGGGGTACTCGGGAGAAGTGTCGGGAATCACGATGGCATACTGACTTGCACGCAATAAGTTGTTGCGGACGCCTTGACGGAGCGCCACAATCCGGTGTGACTTGCCTATTCGGCGCGCGGTCACGGCGACACATGCTGACCTCTGCACAGCCGCAGGGGGTGAGGGGTGCACCATGACCACCGTCCGCAAGTCCAACAAAACCAAGGCCCTGCTCTGCGGCGCCGCCGCCCTGGCCCTGCTTATTGGCGGAGGCAGCACCTACGCCCTCTGGTCCGACCAAGTCCCCGTCCTCTTCACCACTGAAGGTGACTCACCCTTCGCGCTCGGTGAGTGGAGCGCGAGTGTACGACTCGGGCCAAGCGACGTGCAGATGTATGACGTTTCCGCTGACCTTGACGAGGGCTACGGCTGCGAGGAATGGCTCGCCGACGAAGAAGGGAGCAGCATTTCGCATGACCATAAGCGTTTCTACGACCTCCGCAATGTGGAAGATGTGGCGGATTGGGCGGACGGTGCCGGAAACTGTCTGTGGACAGGCGACTGGGAATCTGACATCGCTGGCCTCGACTACGACGGGTACCCCATCGAACTAAAACGCTTCCCCCTTGTCCCCGGTGACACGGTTCTCGCTGTTGTCGAACTTGACACCGAAAATCCTGTTATTGCCGCAAATCTCACTGGTCAAAACCTCAAAGCGACGATTGACGCAGAGAGCCTTGACCTGTCTGGTGTCAATGTGACTGGCAAGGGCGCCTACACCATGGACGACATTCTTGTTGTCGAAGCCCGCGGCATCAGCGAAACAGAGGTCGCCCTTGTCATCTCCTTCCCGCTGGACTTCGAAGGAAGCGGCCTGAGCAAGGGCAGTAAAGGCCAACTTCAAAGCGTGAACTTCGCAGGGGCTATCGAGTTGACCGGCTCAGTCATCACCATCACCCAAGACCGCTAACAGTCGCCGGTGTGATTCTCGGCAGCAAGGGCTTCACAGGGGGTGCATGGTGAGGCGGAGGCAGGATGCGGCGCGTCGGCGTAACACCGACGCCGCCGTCTTCTGCCTGCTCGCCGGGGCAGCCATCGCAGGCGTGACCGCTATCGGGCCGCACCAGACGGAAGCCCGATGGAGCGACAGCGTGCCCGTCACCCTTGATGCCCCTCCTGTTGAGGCTGTCACCACCGGAGGCTGGGAGGCCACTTGCGAGCCCCCTTCCCGGCCCACCTGGTACCTGGTCGCCGCCGATGGTAAGGACGACGGCAACGACGCCCGGCAAGCCGCCACCACCATCGGAGGCAAAGACAGCCCCTTGCGCCCCGACACAAGCGATGCCATCCCCATCGGGCCAGGTCAAACCTTGGTAGGCATCATCGACTACAGCCCGGCCAAGGGCTGCACCATCGAGGTGGCAGGGCAAAACCTGGCTGTCGCCGCCAGCCTGGGCACCCCCAGCGCGCCCATCGAAAGAAACGTCAGCCCCATCGACATTCTCGGCATCGCCCGCCTGGACGACAGCCGCATCGCCGTGACCGTTCGCCTCCGCACCAGCGGCCCCGGCGCCCTCGACTTGGGTGACGCCAGCATCTTCGACCGTCCCACGCCCCTGCGCATCGGTTTGGGCTCCCTGCCCGTGGAGTTGGACCAAGTAAGGCCCCAACCATGAGCCTGACCCTGCCCTCCCGCCACCACCACGGACGCCACCACGCCGACGCCCCGTCGCCGGACCTGGGCGGCAACATCGACCGCATGGACGCCAGGCCCACGCCGCCCCCCGTCACCTACCTGCGGCCGGGCAAGCCGCTGGCGGGCCGCATCG
>JAITCK010000033.1 GCA_031283115.1 Cellulomonadaceae bacterium
TTCTGCAGCGGCCCGTTCCCGCTGCGCGGTTTGCAGGGTTTGCCCGCCGGTAGCCCAGAGGGTTTGCCGCAGGCCGTCCAACTCGGACTTGCGGGCGGCCACGCTGGCCTCCAACTCGCGGGTGCGGCTATCAGCAGTGCGGGATCGTCGGCGCACGTCATCCTCGACGGCCCGCAACAGTTCGGCCCGGCGGGTGGCCCGCCACAGGCCGACAGCGCTGGCGTCATCGTCCACGTCACCGATGGAGGCGATGAGGTCAAGGCGGGCGCGGGCGGCATCCACGCTGGCCCGGTGGTCACGGATAGCGGCCAAGGCTTTGACCTGGTCGGATGCGGTGCGCATTTGGGTGCGCACGCTGGACAGGTCATCAAAGTGGTCGACAACCGCCACACCTTGGGCCAGAGTTTCTGGCTCTTCCAGCACCATCTGCTTGTAGAGGGCGTCCACGGTGGTGATCTGCTGGCCAGCCTGGATACGGGCCAGCAGGCCGACAGCCTTGTCTCCCGCGCCCGCCGCGCCGATACCCAGGGTGGAGTGAAGGCGGGCAGAAAACTCTTTGTCCGTGTCAAAGCAGGTCAAGCCCAGGGCGGTCAGGGCTGGTTTAGCGAACCGCTGGCGGGCCACCTCGTCAAGTGAGGCCAGGTCAAAGCCACCGTCACCAGTGCCGCCACCCCTGACGGCGCTGTCAGCAGTCTGGTCGCCGTCAACGGTCTGGTTGCTGTCAAAGGTTGCGCGTACCGCCGTCACAGCGTCCATCGTGGTCGCCCCCGACGGCACATACCAGGCTCGCAAGGCCGTGAACCTGGTGCCTGTCTGGTCTACCCAGGTGCAGGCGATGGCCGTCCACGTGTCCGCCCCGTCGCCGCGCAGCACACGCTCGCGGGTGCCGTCGGCGGTGCGGGATTCGTCCAGTTTGCCGCGGGCGTAGCTGATGATGTTGCGTTGGTCTTTACCGCGAGGCCGCCCGACAACGCCGCCATTGGAGGCCCCGTTGAAGGGGGTGGTGTGGGGCATCATCAAGGCGATATAGGCGTCCATGAGGGTGGACTTACCGGACCCGGATGCGCCCGCCAACAGGGTGGCTGTCGAGGCGAGGCGTACCCGGTGGGGGCCGCCGTCGTAGCCGCCCCAGTTGACCAGTTGCAGGTCACGGGCGATCCACTGCTGGCCCGTGGACTGGGAGGGGATGAGCCCGAAAAGGGAGTCAATCATCATGCGTCATCACCGGCTTCGGTGTCGTCGATTTCAGTGTCGTCGGTTTCATCGGGCACGTCAGTTTCACCGTCGCTGCCTTCATCGGGCGTGACGGTGCCGTCGGACATGGCTCCGCCGCTGCGCAACCATTGGGCCAGGTCGGCCAGGCGGTCGACGGTCAACACCACCTCAACCAGGGCGGTGATGCGGTAGCGGCCAGGAGTTTCCTCATCGAGGAAACCTTCAGTGCGCAGGCGTTCAATGGCGGACCGGATTTCGCGTTGGCGGGCTGCGATATTTGTTTCGTCTGGCCCTAAGTAACTGAGGGCCTGGGCTTCGAGTTCTTCGGCGTCCACGCGGGCCGCCAACTCGCCTGCCCCTTGTTCGCGCTGGTGGAGGGTGCGCAGGTGGACAAGGAGGACTGTTTCAATGCGGGTGTAGGGCTCATCGCGCAGCAGAATAGGAATCTCCACTTCGCCGGTACGGATCTGCCGCTTGTAGGCGATGCCGCGATCCCGATCCACCACCAGGGCGACAAAAAGGTCATGGAGCCGCGATTCGATGACGCCCTGGTGGTCGAGGAGGCCCCGCCAGAGGCCCGGGTCTCTATCGGCGGAAATGAAGCGACGCCCCAGCAGGCGAACCAGCACCACGCGGGCTGCCGGATCCAGGGTGCCCGTGTCCCCGGCAAAAAGTTCCGTAGGGTCGGATTCCATGGCGACAGGCTGAATAAACCCTGCCGCGTCGTCGGGTGAGCCGGTGGTGTCGTTGAGTGGAGCCGCGTCGTCATGCAGGCTCGTGTAACTCTCCCGCACAGCAGAGTCATCGGACGTTCCGGTGCGCTGCTGTACGGCGAGGCTTTCGATGAGCGCAGCAGGCAGTTCCACGGTGGTGACCTCGTCAAATCCGACGTCAGTCCAGTTCTCTTCGGTCACGATGACCCTCCATCATTAGTTCCGGTGACGGTGATGCCTTCGAAAGCCAGGCGGCGCAGGCTTCCATCGGGCCGCACCGCCTCAACGACAGCCACTTCACCCAGGTCAGTGGCCGATTCGCGGCCAGCAAGTTCCAGCAATCCCACCAAATCCACGGGGCGGCGAGCCTCCACAGGTGCGTCAGCGAACAGCGCAGCCAAGGCCTGTCGGCCTTCAACGCCTGCCAGCAGGCCGCTGAGCACGGCATAGTTGGGGCCACCCCAGGCTTGGGCGTCGGCCAGGGAAACAGCATGGTCGTCGGCGTCGTCCATCGTGGTGAGGGGGGCAGGTCCGGTGTCAGGTTGCAGTTGAGCCAGGGTTGTTCGCACTGATTCGACGTGTGCACGTGGCAGGCGTCGCAGGGCATCGACCGGCTGAGCGCGGCGAGAGGCGGGAATCCACTGCCCCAGCCCAGCGATGACTTCGCGGAGCAGTTCGTCTACCTGCCGGTCTCGCAGGGGGTCGTGGTTACGCACTTGAGCGGCGATGACCCGGGAGGCAGTGTGTTGGGCGGCGTTGACGTCGCGCAGGCCAGCGTCGATACGGCGGACGATGCCGCGCAGTTCGGCCCGCTGCTGTTCTGGCAGGCGGGTAGCGAAGGGGTGGCGCAGCACCAGGTCAAGTTGGGCGGCCAAGTCGTCGAGACGGTCTGGCTGGCCGATCAGCCCGAGGGCTCCAGCGAAGGCACGGCCTTCCGACGTGGACTCCATGAGATGTTCTGCCTGGTCAAGGTAGTTGCGCAGCACATCGCCTGCGGGACGGGCGTCCTGCCGTAAGGCCGTGACCGTCTCCCGTTGAAGGGCTTTGATGGATTCGGTGACGCGGGCGAAATCGGCTGGCAGTTCACGGACAAGCAGCAGCACATTTTCAGCTTCTTCCAGCAACTGTTCGTCATCGACGGGGGTGATGCCGTGTTTGTCGAGTCGCCGCAGTTCCTTGCGGCGTTCGTCGATCTCTCGTTGCAGGCGGGCCTGCCGGGACGCACTGTCCGGGTCGGCATCGGCGGCCAGTTGTTCGACAGCGTCGAGCAGGGTGCGTACCCGCGACCGGGACACGCGCGACTGCCCTCCCCCGGCCCGGCCAGTGATTTCGAGGGCGCCAACGGTGTGGGCGGACAGCCGGTACACCTCTAGGCCGTCGTCGTGGGCTTGACGGATCAGCCAGCCTGCATCAACCCAGGAACGGAAGAGTTCACGGACTGTGCGATCGGGCAGGTCGTCGAAGCCTGCGGCCTTCAGTTGTGACAGGGCGTCGGCGACCTCCGTGTGGGCGTCGGCGACGGACACGACAGGCCGGTCAGGTTGGAAAACGGACGTCAACAGGGCGGCGACTAGCGGCGCTTCACGGCGGTGCAGCAGGGCCAGCATGGGGTTACGGAAGGCCCGTAACGCCTGCGAGTATGCAGCCTCAATACCGGAGGTGACCACTGTGTTCTTCGCCCGCTGCCCTTCTCACACCTGGTGTTCATGCACGTGTTTCGTGCTGATGCTTCGCGGTAGGGTACCGGCCTGGTTCCCTTGTGCCTGGGAACTTGACGGGATAAGCCAATCCTGCCGCCCACCAGTGGAGCGTTGCGGACGGCAGGCGTGTGGTTGTGGGACGGTTTTTGTCGCTTACCTGACTGGCTGTGCTCGCGCTGGCGGCGGCCTTGCTGGTTCGCCGTGGCGGCAAACGCCTGGGTCGCCCATGCGGCGGTTTGCTGGGTCAGGCCTAGTCAGCGTCGGTGAACTCGATAACGCCGGGGGCGAGACGGCTGACGCGGGCCAGGGATCGCAGGTCATACCCAGCATCAAGGATACGGCCCCGGCCTGACTGGAAGGATTTTTCGATGACGATGCCGATGCCAGTCACCTGCGCTCCGCCCTGTTCCACTAGGCGGGCAGCCCCCATGGCTGCTTCCCCGTTGGCGAGGAAGTCGTCGATGA
>JAITCK010000037.1 GCA_031283115.1 Cellulomonadaceae bacterium
GATTGTCGGCTTCCCGGCCCCCGACCCGGCCCTCGTGGCTGGCGCCAGGGCTTACGCCGACAGGCCCAGGGTTCGGGCCACACCGAGGGCGGAAACACCGGCTGCGCCTGCTCCTGCTCCTGCTCCCGAGACGCCTGCCGCTCCTCCTGCTGATCCTGCCCAATAGGAAGCATCCGAGACTCGGAGTCAAGGAACCGACAGCGCGAGAGCGCACACAAGTTTCGGCTGGCTGGCCAGCGGGCCATGCAGACCAGCCAGCCGAACCCGCACCACAGCAAGCCCCGGTTTGTCCCCTGCGACAGGCCGGGGCTTGCTGCCTTCTTGTTGCCTGTCTACCGCCTGCCGATGCCAGAAAGTTGAAGCCACCTGCCAGCCAGGCAACAATGGGCGCTATGAATCGGGTTTTTGCTGCGACAGCAGCCGTCGGGGCTGTCGGGCTTGCCGGAATCGCTTACGCGCACGTGGAGACCAAACTGTTTACGGTGCACCAGGTGACGGTTCCCCTGCTGCCCGTCGGCCAGGTGCCTATCCGCCTGCTGCACATGAGTGACCTCCACCTTGTACCGTCGCAGGCTCGCAAACTTGCCTGGATTCGCTCACTGGCCGCCCTGGAACCTGACCTGGTAGTCAACACGGGCGACAATCTCGCCCACGTGGGGGCAGTCGGCCCCCTCCTTGACGCTCTCGACCCGCTGCTGGCTGCCGCTGTGCCGGGCGCCTTTGTGTTGGGATCCAATGACTATTGGGCTCCCATTGTCAAAAACCCGGCCCGCTACCTGCTGCCTGACGCCCGCATCGACCAACCTGACCGCACCCCCCTGCCCTGGCCCACAATGATCAGCGCCTTCACAGCCGCCGGTTGGAAAGATCTGGACAACCGGCGCGACACGGTCACCCTGCGCGATGGTCGCCTGCTCAGTCTGGTGGGTACCGACGACGCCCACCTTGACTTGGATCAGATTCCTGTGCGGCCCGACGGCTGGCCTCAGCCTGGCCCTACCGCTGATGGGGCTGTCGTCCACCTGGGTGTCACCCACGCCCCCTACCGCCGCGTACTCGACGGACTGACCGCCGACGGCGCCGATCTCATCATTGCTGGGCACACCCACGGCGGCCAGTTGTGCCTTCCCGGGTTTGGAGCCCTGGTCACCAACTGCGATCTTGACCGCAAACGGGCCAGCGGCCTCCACGGCTGGCCCGGACCTCGCCCTGACTCCCCCGGTGGAGCCGACAGTACCTGGCTGCACGTCAGCGCAGGTGCAGGAACCTCCCCCTACACTCCCGTCCGGTTCGCTTGCCGCCCCGAAGCCACTCTCATCACCCTCACCGAACACATCACACCGTGAGACTTTGGCGCATAGCCTTGCCTCCGCTATGCTGTACCGGCTGACCCTGGGTGTCTCAAGGCACTCCCTCAGCATGTGGACGATGCGTCAGCCCGAGCAAACGTGGCTGCCGTACCGTCCTCACATTTCGGGGTGTGGCGCAGTTTGGTAGCGCGCGTCGTTCGGGACGACGAGGTCGCAGGTTCAAATCCTGTCACCCCGACTCATGTGTGTGGCCCCTGGACTATTCATCCGGGGGCCACACTCGTTTTGTCTTTGCGACCGCCTCGGGCGGTGTCGAGCCTGTTTTACAGGATGAGACGGCTGAGTGGGCCTTGCAGGAAGTAGAGGATGAAGGCGGCCGTGGTCACGTAGAGCAGCGGGTGAACCTTGCCGCCCTTGCCCAGCAGCAGTTTGATGATGACAAAGGCGATGACGCCCGCACCAATACCCGTAGTGATCGAGTAGGTGAAGGGCATGAGCACAATGGTGAGGAAGGCCGGGATTGCTACTTCGATGTTGCGCCAGTTGATGCCGGTGATCTGTGTGAGCATGAGGAAACCAACAACCACTAGGGCCGGGGTGGCCGCCTCGGACGGCACCATGGCCACCAGGGGTGACAGGAAGGTTGCCAGCAGGAAGGCGATACCGGTGACGATGGAGGCCAGGCCGGTGCGGGCACCGTCACCCACGCCGGAAGCAGATTCCACGTAGGCCGTGTTGGATGACACTGATCCGGCACCACCAGCGATAGCGCCCAGGGAGTCCACGACGAGGATTTGCCGCGATTTGGGCGGCATACCCCGCTCGTCCAGCAGGTTGGCTTCGGCGCCAACAGCCACCATGGTGCCCATGGTGTCGAAGAAGTCGGCGATCATCAGCGTAAACACAAACAGTACGGTGGCGATAATGCCAATGTTGTGGAAGGAGCCCAGCAGGGAGAAGTGGCCAAGAATCCCAAAGTTGGGCACAGCCACCGGGCTGCCGTCGAGGGCAGGCACGTTGCTGGCCCAGCCTGCCGGGTTCGAATATCCTTCGCCGGGCGTGTAACCACCAGCGCTCCCGATGTTGCCGACGGCTTCAACGATGACAGCCAAAACGGTGGCTCCTACGATGGCGATGAGAATGCTGCCGCGCACCTTTTTGATCATCAGCACGATGGTGGCGATGAGGCCGATGACGAACACGAGCACTGGCCAGGATTCCAGTGACCCTGCCGTGCCCAGGGTGAGCGGCGTTCCCACGCCGCCGGGAACGGACACGAAGTGGGCGTCATAGAAGCCGATGAAGGCAATAAACAGACCGATACCTACGCTGATAGCGATCTTCAACTCCATGGGCACGGCATGGAACACGGCCTCCCGAAAACCTGATATCACCAGGATGAGCACGACAATACCTTCAAGGACGATGATGCCCATGGCATCGGCCCAGGTCATTGTCGGGAGGGTGGCGATGGAGAAGGCGACCACTGCGTTGAGGCCCATGCCTGCCGCCATCGCCAGCGGGAAGTTAGCGAACAAGCCCATACAGATGGTGACAACGCCTGCGACCAGGGCTGTTGTCGCGGCGATGGTGGGGATGCCTGCACCGGCCACTTCGCCGCCACCCAGGAACTGTCCGCTGCCGTCGGGGACATTGCCAAGGATGATGGGGTTGACAACGATGATGTAGGCCATCGTGAAGAAGGTAACGAGGCCGCCGCGGATTTCCGTGCCGACTGTGGAGCCACGTTCAGTGATTTTGAAGAATCTGTCAACAGTGCTGAAGTTGCCCGCAGGGGCGGGGGACTGTGTTGTGGTAGTCACGTTCACGCATACTGCTACTGTCCCCAGCCTGTCCAGCAGGGACACACCGAATCTGCATGTTGCGGTTCCGTGACAAATAGGGTGCTAGGTGACGCTTCTACCAGCGATCTGGCAGCGCGTTCCAGCGGTTACCTACCGTTCGACAGCCTCGTAGCCGAGGTCGTTGATGAGGGGGGAATCTTCGGGCCAGAGGGAGGGGCCGTGGTCGATGTCGGTTTCGGAGTGGGCGCCGCAGCCGTGGTCAAGGGACACCACTTTGCCGTCGTCAGGCGACCATTCGTTGGCGCACACGGCAAAGAGTTGCCCCAGCGGCCCAGCCAGCGGCACCATAAAAGCGCAGGTTGAGCAGGATTTTGTCGATGCGATGGCGCCGGGGGTGGTGGGTCCGTGTGAGCCGCGGTACCAGCGTTGAGCGGCCTCGTCGCGACCTTGGGGGGAGAGTATGCGTTGGCGGGCCAGGGCGAGTTCTTCGATGGCGACGCTGTCTTCGTCGTCGTTACCGGTTCCTGTGTAGCCGGGTTCGAGGCGGGGGTCGTCAGCGCTGAAGGGCAGCACGTCGCCGGGGCCGACGTCGCCGGGGCGTAACCGTTCCGACCAGGGCAGCCAGGCGGGAGCGAGGAGGGCGCCGTCGCCGGGCATGAGGGCAACTTCGCAGATGGTGCCGGTGCGTCCGCGGGGTACGCGGGCGATGGTGACTGTCCAGGCCCAGCCCGTATAGCCGGGCATGGTGGCGGCAAACCTGTGTGTGACCAGGCGTTCTGCGTCTAGTACGGCCCCCAGATGGTCGCCAACATCGCTGGGTGAATCGGCTACTTCGACGGCGGCGGCGTGGGCCAGGTCGACCGCGCTGAACAGGACTGATTCTTTGGCGGCAGCAGTTTTGGATGCGGACGCCTGAGTGGTGGCTGTTTTGGCGGCGTGGGTGGCAGTTTCATCTTGCACGTGGGCACGCTTTTTGGGCGCGGCCTTGCTGGCGGGCGCTTTAGCGGACGAAGCCTTGGCGGCAGTCTTTTGAGGGGCCGCTTTTTTGACCGAGCCTGTCGTCGTCGTTTTTGCGGCGACGGTTTTGGCGGCGGTGCTCTTGGCGACGGCGCTCTTGGCGGCAGCAGTTTTGGCCGCAGCGGTTTTCGCCGTCACGGAAGCCTTACCAGCGGTTTTTCCGGTGGCTTTCTTGGCGGCCTGTGCCTTCGCTTCGAGGGAACTCATAAATATCAGGCGTCGAGGTCATCGGCGACAGCGCGCAGCATTTTGGCGATGGAGGCACCTGCCGCGCCTTCGGGGTAGCGGCCTCGTTTGAGGCTGTCACCTGCACGGTCGAGCACCTTGATGAGGTCTTCGACGATGGTGGCCATTTCGGCGGGGGCCTTGCGCTTGGCTTTGACCACAGACGGCTGCGGGTCGATCAGTTGGACGGCCAAGGCGGACGGTCCGCGTTTGCCATCGGCCACACCAAAGTCAACTTTGGCGCCGGGCTTGATTACTGTTGTTCCGACGGGCAGCGCGGAGGCGTGCAGGAACACCTCGGAACCGTCGTCGGTGGCAATGAAACCAAAGCCTTTCTCCGCGTCGTACCACTTCACCTTGCCGGTAGGCACAAGAACCTCACTAAAAATACTCAAACTCAATCAACCGCGCAGATGCGTCGGTCAACGTCAAAGACTACCGTCACAACGCAAAAGGGGTGCACATTCGCTGCGTTCCGCGCCCTGCGGCGCGACAAAAACCCCACGTCTGGCCCCGATGAAGATCAACGGCAGTGGGCAGGGTTGGGTGGGGGCGAACTAAACTGGTGCGGATGGGCATCTTCACTGATTGGGCGTCGGCACTGGATAGTGCCCGCCTTTGTGATGCCCTGCTGCGCGAGTGGGATGCGAACCCGCCCCACGAACGTCGCACGGGCGGCCTGGCTGACCGGGATGTTCGCGCGACGGCTAGGGCTTTGGGGGTCAGCGAGCGCCGCGCCCACGACGTCATTGACTTGGCACGAGCGGCCCGTCTGCTGGCGTCGAATCGCACGGTGTCACGTTTTGCGACGGGCAGTGGTGGCGCGACGAGAAGTTTTTTTGTTCCGACGTCCCTGTATGACCAATGGCGGGCCGCTACTGATGAAGACCGTGTGGCCTGGTTGGCACAGTCGTGGGCGGTGCGCACGGGTGTTGCTCCCCAACCTTTAGCAGGTCAGCCTCCGCCGATGGTCAGTGAGATCATTGTCCAAGGCGATTTGACGGGCGTGATTCCAGGCCGCCCCGACCCTGACCTGCGTAATCTTGTCACGGATGCTGCGGTTGTTGAGTCTTTTGGTGCGGCGACAACGGTGCGGTTCACTCAGGAATCCATCGGCCATGCGCTCACTCACGGCTGGACTGCGCAGGGCTTACGTGAGGCGTTGACTGCCCGTTGTCCTTTCCCTTTGCCGCAGGCGCTCGACTATACGATCACCGATACGGAGCGGCGGCTGGATCCTCATCTGTCGCCTGCTTTGCCGCTGCCTGTGGCAACCCGGCCTGTTTGGCGTGCACCTGTGGGGGGCGGCGCTGCCGATGCGGCGGGCGACCTCATTGAGACGGTGACGGTGATCCATGAGGCGATTCGCAGCGGGGCAACCATCGTCGTCCAGTTGGCTGGTTCCCGCGGTGACGTGGAGACTCGCACGCTGCAGCCAGTAAGTTTTGAGGGCGGGCGTTTGCGCGCTATCGACCCTGCCCGTGAAACTGAGTTGACTGTTGTTGTCCACCGCATCGTCTCTGCCCGTCCTGCTGGTGAAGAAGACAGGACCTAGGCTGCACACGTGCACAGATGAGCAGTTTTGCCCCACTGTGCACGGCAGGTTTTGTGATGCGGAAGAATAGTTGCCATGCCTGATGGTCCTTTGATTGTTCAGTCGGACAAGACGATTCTCTTGGAGGTCGACCATGATCTTGCCGAGGTCGCCCGCCACGCTATTGCTCCTTTCGCCGAGTTGGAACGTGCCCCGGAGCACGTGCACACCTACCGGCTGACAAACCTGGGCTTGTGGAATGCGCGGGCTGCCGGGCATGATGCGGAAGAGATCGTTCACACCCTGTTGGAGTATTCCCGATACCCGGTGCCGCAATCCCTGCTGGTTGATGTCGCCGAGACGATGGCCCGTTACGGGCGGTTGACCTTGCACGCTCATCCGGCGCATGGGCTGGTGTTGGAATCCACAGACAAGGCCGTGCTGGCGGAGGTTTTACGGTCCAAACGCACGGCAGGCATGTTGGGGGACCGCATCGACGCCACGTCGGTGGTGGTGCATCCTTCTGAGCGCGGCCACCTCAAGCAAGCCTTGGTGAAGATCGGCTGGCCTGCCGAAGATTTAGCCGGGTAC
>JAITCK010000128.1 GCA_031283115.1 Cellulomonadaceae bacterium
ACCAGCACCATCGGCCACCAGCCCCGGTCAGGGAAGGCCGTCCACAGGGCCAGCCCGGCAGCAACCGCCACCACCAGCGTGACGATGCGAGGCAAATGTGACGTTCGACGGTCAGCGTCTAGGCGGGGCACCCGATAGAGCATAGAGCGGCTTGACCGCAGGCCTGAACTACCCGTCGCAGGTAGTCTCGTAGATGTGTCCGAATCCAACCCTACGCTGACGCTGACCGACGACCAGGTTCGCCGTATCGCCGTCGAAGCCCTGCTCATCGAACTCTCCGAGTTCGGCGTCAATGCTGACATGGGCGATATCGAACGCGCCTACGACCACTGGCTCGGCAACCACGACTACATGGCCTGGCAGCGCGGATACAGCGAAGCCATGCTTTTCGCCTCCACCATGCTGCACGATGCCGCCGAAGGCTTCATCCCTCCCCCGCCAGACCACATGCCAGAACTCCACGCGGCAGGCACGCCCCTGCGGGCGGCGCAGTAGTCGGAGGGTCACAGCCGGGAATAGGCGACCACACCCCGCACAATCTGCTCTTTAGCCCGCCTGGCTGTAGCCCGCATGGACGGCGATGGCGCCCCACCCGCCAACTGGTCAAGCACGTCAACCACCTGCTTGCACCAGCGAACAAAGTCACCTGCCGCCAGGTCGGTTCCACGCAGCACAGAACTAAGCGACCGCCCGGCACACCAGCGTTGAACCGGCGCGACGATACCCAAGTCCAGGTCGCCGGTCGTTTCTAAGCCGTGGGACTCTTCCAGGTCGGTGACGGCCTGCCACACCCGGGCCGTCCCATCAAGAGCCTTGGCCAGTTCCCCGCGCGGCCCGCCAGGAATGAAGGGTTCTCCAGCGGATTCGCGGCGGCCCGAATACACCACCGTCGACACGGCGGCAGCCAGGTCGGGGGCGGCCAGTCGGTTCCAGGTGCCTCGGCGTAAACATTCGGCCAACAGCAGGTCGTTTTCGGCGTAGATGCGGCGCAGCCACTGGCCGTCATCAGTGATAGTGCGCACCCCTCCGTGACCGTCCAGGTAACCCAAGGATTCAAGGACGGAGCAGATTTTGTCGAAGGTTCGCGCTACCGTGCCGGTGCGGTCGTCGATACGTTGGAGAAGTTTTTGCCGGTCACGGGAAGCATCGTCGTAACGTTTCTGCCAGCGGGTTCGAGCCTTCGGGTTGTCTTTTTCCCGGTCGATGGCTTTGGCGTAACCAGTCAGGGCTTCGTCGTAACGGCGCACGTCACGAGCTAATCCGACGGCGCCACGGTCGGCCTGGAACTGGGCGAAACTCAACTCCAACACCTGCCTAGCCCTGGCATATCCCCCCTCTCCCAGGGAGGCGATGAGGTTGACCGACATGTTGTAGGTGGGCCTAAAAGACGACTTCAATGGGTAGGTGCGTTTTGAAGCCAAACCGGCCAAGGCCACCGGATCCAACCCTTGATGGTCAACAACAACGGCATGGCCTTCCACGTCAATACCCCGCCGCCCGGCCCGGCCCGTCAACTGCGTGTACTCCCCCGGTGTCAACGCCTCATGGGAAGCCCCATTGAACTTGACCAGTTTTTCCAACACCACCGATTTTGCGGGCATGTTGATACCCAGGGCCAGGGTTTCGGTAGCAAAAACCACTTTGGCTTTGCCGGAGGCGAACAGTTCTTCCACGGTTTCTTTGAACACGGGCAGCAGGCCGGCATGGTGGGCGGCCACTCCCCTGCTCAGGGCGTCCAACCAGGCCCAATAGCCCAGAATATCCAGGTCTTCGGGGGGAATTGAGGCACAGCGTTGTTCCACGATGCGGCGGATCTCTGACTGTTCTTTGGGGGAAGTGAAGGTCAAACCTGACCGCATCACCTGGTCGACAGCACCCTCGCAGCCTGCCCGCGAAAAAATGAAGTAGATGACTGGAAGCAGGCCCGCATCGCGCAGGGCGGTGAGCACAGCAAACCGTTTGGGGGTGGGTCGACGGTCAACGCTGGCGGTCACACCGCCATGCCCGTTCCCTCCCCGCCCACTACCTCTATGCCCGCCCCTGCGCGTCGTGTCGAGGGCGGCAACCCGGTGGCCGCCGCGCCCGCGATAGCCGCGGTCACCGGCAGGTTGCCCGCCGCTGTGGCCCCCGCCGTGGCTTCCATTTCCGCCGTAACTGCTGCGACCGCCGTCACGGCCACGCTTCATCCCCTTGCCGCGGCCCGTGCCGAACTGGCCGCCATCGGTGCGACGGGACGACGCCCGGAAGGCAGCCGTGACCTCAGGGTTGATGGGCGGGTTGGTTCCGGGGGCTGTGGGGTCAACGCTTTCGGCGTAAAGGTCGAGGATGCGGGCTCCGCCACGGGCATCCGACCCTCGGTCGGTGGCGGCTAGGGCGACATGCTGCCAGAGGGGCACGGGGCGGCGTTCACTGACCACCACATCCATGTCGCCGCGCACCATGCGCAGCCAATCGCCAAACTCTTCCGCATTGGACACTGTGGCACTGAGCGACACGAGGCGGACATGATCAGGCAGGTGGATGATGACTTCTTCCCAGACTGGCCCGCGGAAGCGGTCGGCCAGGTAGTGCACCTCATCCATGACCACCACGTCAAGCCCGGTCAGGGTGGCCGACCCGGCGTAGAGCATGTTGCGCAGCACTTCGGTGGTCATTACCACCACGGGGGCTTCACCGTTGATGGATGTGTCGCCTGTCAGCAGGCCCACGGACGCCTCACCGTGGGCAGCCACCAGGTCATGGAACTTCTGATTAGACAGGGCTTTGATGGGGGTGGTGTAGAAGGCTTTACGGCCCGATGCCAAGGCTAGGTCGATAGCGAACTCACCGACAATGGTTTTGCCTGCCCCGGTAGGGGCAGCCACCAGCACGCTTCGACCGTCTTCAAGTCCCTGGCAGGCGGCGATCTGAAAGTCGTCCAGTTCGAAGCCCAACCTGGCACGGAAGTGGGCGAGATGGGTGTCTGCACCTGGTGCACTGCGGGCTATCGCGCTGCGGGAGCGGGCATAACGTTGAGCGGGGCTCAGGTCGTCACTGTCACTGGCGGTCACAGCTTCAACCTACTGGCGGTGCGGGCGTTTTTGGTGCAGAAAACCGGGTGTGGTGGTTTCACCTGTTCCTCGTGAAGGCGCTGTTCAGGGGTTTTGGGGTGGCACCAGGATTTTCAAGGCGTGGGGCCGCAGTTCGGCCCGCAGGGGGGTGGTGCCCAGATGTTCGCCGTCACCAAAGCAGGTGGGGAGTTTTTCAGCACCGTCAGCCGATTCGATGGTGAGGGCTTTAGCCCGGACAATACGCACAGCATTGGAGTGAATGTGTTTGCCGCCGGACAGCATTTGCGGGAAGAGTACGGAAGCACCTGACCTTCCCACGTCACCAGCCAACACAATATCCATGAGCCCGTCATCCATGGAGGCTTTGGGGGCCACAAAAATGCCGCCGCCTATCTGCGGGGCGTTGGCTGCGGTGACCAGGGCGCCGGGGGAAATCCATTGGAGGCGGTGGCCGTCGCCGTCAGGTTCGGGGCCCAGGTCTGTCATGCCGGGCATGTCGAGCACGCGGCCAAACCACTGTTTTCCGCCGTCGTCGTCTTGCCGGATGACGACATGCTCAAAGGTGAGTTTGTAATGCCAGGCCCGGTAGGCGGCCAGTTCTCGCAGGGCGGCGATAACGTAGCGGCTGGATCCGCGTGGCCGCAACATCTTGTTGGCTCGTTCGTTGATGGCGGCGTCAATGCCAGCAGATACGGCCCCGGCTACCCAGCGCACGTGTTCTTCGGGTTCTCCCACAGAGGTGCCGTTGTGGTTGAGGTCTTCGATGGTGGCGTGGGACAGGCCAAGGCCGGTGACGCGGATGGCGTCGGTGGGTCTGATGCCTGCCTCCCCTGCGGACATTGCCGTGTTGAGGG
>JAITCK010000199.1 GCA_031283115.1 Cellulomonadaceae bacterium
TTCTCACTATCGACTAGGGCGCTCACCCTGGCAAGACTATGCGCGACCTGTGGTGTACGCGAGACGGCAGGCTGAGGTAGCGTGCTTGGCATGTCCGTTGTTGTCAGTCATGTGAGCAACCCTGAAGGCCGTCAGGCTCTTATCGCAGCCGTCGGTGAGGCTCGGTCGCGCAAGACCCGCCTGATTGTTGTCACCCCGCCTGCGCCCGCAGCCCCGCCGTCAGATGATGCCCTTGATGATCTGGCCGACCGTCTCACCAAGGCGGGGGTCGAGTTTGAGATTGTCCAATCCTCTGGCGAGTTGAGTGAGACTATTGTCACCACGGCTGCCCGGGTTCAGGCTCAACTCATTGTCATTGGTTTGCGTCGCCGTTCTCCCGTTGGGAAACTCCTGCTTGGCGCGGGAGCGCAGCGGATTCTGCTGGAAGCACCCTGCCCGGTGCTGGCCGTCAAGCCGTAACACGCGCACATTGTCCGCCTGCTTTTTGGCTCGCTTTGAGAACCTGATCGAGCATTTTTGACCAGGCTATCGACAAGCGGTGCGTTATAATGTACGCAGCCGCCTGACCGGTGCGGAGCCCGTGAGAGGGTTCCCCGGCAGGCTTTTTCACCCACACCTGTTGAAAGGTCGGTTCGTGGCGTCCACCACTGCTCGTAAAACCACCGCAAGCCCTTCCGCTGACGACCTGGCCGCGAAGACTGTCGCCGAACTCAAAGTTCTGGCCGCTGACAAGGGGCTCAGCCTGCCCTCAAAAACGACCAAGCCCAATCTTATTGCCGCTATTACTGCTGTCGATGCTGGCATTGACGGTGTTGACGGTGCTGCTTCTGAGGAGCCTGCCAAGGCGGCTGCCGTCAAGAAGGCTCCGGCTAAGGCTGCCGCGTCGTCGGCAAAAAAGGCGCCCAAGGCTGCCGCCGTTGAGGCTGCACCTGCTGACGACTTGACCGCGAAGACTGTCGCCGAACTCAAAGCCTTGGCCGCAGACAAGGGTCTCCACCTGCCCTCGAAGACCACCAAGCCTGCCCTCATCGCCGCTATCACTGCGGTAGACGGCGGTGCTGAGGCTGCCGCCGCCCCTGCTGCGTCAACACCGGACGCTGCCGATGACGCCCCCGCCAGCGCTGATGCCATTGACGAAGACGGCGACCACAGCCTTGACGACGACGCCGAACCTGTGGTGTCTGACGAAGACGAGGTAGAGGTCGACGACATTGACGTGCCCGACGACGACCACACCGACCACGACGATGCCGACCACGACGATGCCGACCACGACGATGATGAGGATGACAGCGAAGACGGCGAGGGTACGTCGGACAAGAAGGCTGACGAACCGGAAGACGAAAGTTTTGTCGTCTCAGACACTGCTGAAGACGACCAGCCTGCCCAAACCGTTGTCACCGCTGGCGCCACCGCCGACCCGGTCAAGGACTACCTCAAACAAATCGGTAAGGTGGCCCTGCTCAACGCCGAACAAGAAGTGGAGTTGGCCAAGCGGATTGAAGCCGGGCTGTACGGCGAAAAAACTCTGGAACGCGACTTCCCCCACTACGACCGCAAAACTGCTGATGCGGACACCCGCCGGGCAGTCCGCGACCTGCAATGGGTGGTAGCCGACGGCAAGCGGGCTAAAAACCACCTGCTGGAAGCCAACCTCCGCCTGGTGGTCTCCCTGGCCAAGCGGTACACGGGCCGTGGCATGTTGTTCCTTGACCTGATTCAGGAAGGCAACCTGGGCCTGATCCGCGCCGTCGAAAAGTTCGACTACACCAAGGGCTACAAGTTCTCCACCTACGCCACCTGGTGGATTCGTCAGGCCATCACCCGCGCCATGGCCGACCAAGCCCGCACCATCCGTATTCCCGTGCACATGGTGGAAGTCATCAACAGGTTGGCCCGCGTGCAGCGGCAGATGTTGCAGGATTTGGGCCGCGAACCCACGCCTGACGAGTTGGCTGCCGAACTGGACATGACCCCCGAAAAGGTGGTCGAGGTTCAAAAGTATGGCCGCGAACCTATTTCCCTGCACACGCCTTTGGGTGAAGATGGCGATAGCGAGTTCGGTGACCTCATTGAGGACTCTGAAGCTGTTGTCCCCGCTGACGCCGTGTCCTTCACCCTGCTGCAAGAACAGTTGCACCAGGTGCTGGACACCCTGAGTGAACGCGAAGCTGGCGTGGTGTCCATGCGGTTTGGCCTGCAAGACGGCCAACCGAAAACCTTGGATGAGATTGGCAAGGTCTACGGGGTCACCCGTGAACGTATCCGCCAAATCGAATCCAAAACCATGTCTAAACTCCGCCACCCCAGCCGGTCCCAAGTGCTCAGGGACTACCTCGACTAAAAGTGCGAGCTGGTGGTTGAGCGGGGCCGTGAAAGGGACCGCCCGTCGAAACCACCGAGGTTTTACGTGGCCTAGACCACTGTTTGCTGTTAGCGAATCTTGGCCTATCAGGGCTATTTGCTGCATTTTGATGTGATTGGATAATGCTGTGACTACTTTGACCCGTGAACCGCTCACCGCAACCGACCGTTGCGACCGTTGCGGCTCCCAAGCGTATGTGCGCGTGGAGTTGAACACCGGCGAACTCTTCTTCTGCGGCCACCACGCCCGAGCCTTGCACGACGCCTACACCCACGTGGCCGTTCATGTTCAGGATGAAACCGACCGCCTCATGCGCGAACACGGAAACATCAAACAGCCCGTCGCCGCCTGAAACTTTCGGCCCGCAACGTACTGGAAGCCCCGTCGTCAATCGGCGGGGTTTTCTCGTGCGCGCTTCCGGCGCCGATGAGGGAAGATAGGGGGGTGAACGATGCGGCGGCAGGTTCCCGAGGCGCTTCCCGAGACGCCCAGCAGTTGGCTCTGCTGGCCGCGAAAAACGAGCGCCTGGTTGCCGCTTTGAAGGCGGCACGCGACCGTATTGAAGAGTTGGGCCAGCAGATCACCGATGTGTCGCGGCCCCCTTGCACGGTGGCCACCTTTCTGCGCGTCTGCGACAGCGCGGGCACGACGGGGGCCGATGGGTTTGGCGGTCGGATCTACGGCTCCGTTCAGCCGACGGATGCCGAGCCGACAGCCCCCATGATTGAGGTGTTGGCGGGGTCGCGGCGGATGCGGGTGGCGGCGTCACCCAGCCTGGACGTAGCGGCCTTGGGGCCCGGCCAGGATGTGGAACTCAACGAGGCCCTGGTGGCGGTGGCTGCTGGGGACTATGAGCGGGAGGGTGACCTGGTTACCGTCAAGGACCTGCTTGATGATGACCGCGTGTTGGCTGTTGTTCAGCAGGACACGGAGCGGGTGATCCGCCTGGCTGGCTGCCTGCAAGGGCGCAGTCTGCGGGTGGGTGATGCTCTCATGGTGGATGCCCGCAGCGGTTTTGGCTTGGACATCATTGCACGGGCTGAGGTGAGCCAACTCATCCTCGAAGAGGTTCCCGACGTGACCTACGCCGATATTGGGGGCTTGACCAGCCAAATCGAATCCATCCGCGATGCGGTGGAACTGCCCTTCGCTCACCCTGACCTTTACCGGGAGCACGGTCTGCGCCCGCCCAAGGGTGTGCTGCTGTATGGCCCGCCCGGCTGCGGTAAAACCCTTATCGCTAAGGCGGTGGCGGCCTCCCTGGCTGCCATGGCCCGTAGGGAGGCGGGCGACCCCAACCTGCGCAGTTACTTCCTCAACGTCAAAGGGCCGGAACTGCTCAACAAGTATGTGGGGGAAACGGAGCGGCATATCCGCCTCATTTTTGCCCGCGCCCGAGACAAGGCTAACCTGGGGATGCCCGTGGTCGTCTTTTTCGACGAGATGGAGTCCTTGTTCCGTACTCGCGGGTCGGGGGTGTCCTCCGACGTGGAAACCACCATTGTGCCGCAACTGCTGGCCGAGATTGACGGTGTGGAATCCCTGGACAACGTCATCGTCATTGGGGCGTCCAACAGGGAAGACATGATCGACCCGGCCATTTTGCGGCCTGGCCGCCTGGACGTCAAAGTGAAGATTGAGCGGCCTGGCGCTGAGGCGGCCCGCGAAATTTTCGCCAAATA
This sequence comes from Cellulomonadaceae bacterium, assembly GCA_031283115.1. Classification (GTDB taxonomy): domain Bacteria; phylum Actinomycetota; class Actinomycetes; order Actinomycetales; family Cellulomonadaceae; genus Xylanimonas. Next base: position 4,048 of record JAITCK010000199.1, read on the forward strand.
TTTGACGACGGATCTGCCGCTCAGCCAGGCGGAAGTCGCAGCCCACGGCGGGGACGCTCAGGCCACGGTGGCGGCCATGATCGACACGGTGGTGGGTCACCTGTACAACCCGGACAAGCCCAGCGGTTTTGTGGCTGTGGCCAGCGGCGCCATGATTCACAACATTATTGACCGGGCCAAGAAGGCTGCCATCAAGGACTTCATTAGCCACGGCGACAAGGGCATCAGCACCCGGCATGTCATGGATGCCTGTGCCCAGGAACTTGCCGAAAACGACGCCCTGGCCGCCGACGTTCCCGGTCTCTTCCGCTGACAGGGCTGCTGCCATGACCCACGTCCCCTTGTCCCCTGTTCCGGCCCAGGTTTCTTCGGCAGCGCCGACG
>JAITCK010000161.1 GCA_031283115.1 Cellulomonadaceae bacterium
CCGTCATCTCCCCGCGTACCGGTCGCAACCACACCCGCACCCTGCCCCTCCGCCTGGCCTCAGTGCGCACCGGCCCGCAACACACCTTTGAAGTGGTCACTCGCGGAATCTCCGCCTACACCGACGCCCTAGAAACTTTTGGCGGGGCCACAGCCGGGGACCGGCTCGTCCTGCCTGACCTGGTCAAGTTGGGTCGGGTGCCCACATCTAAGCGTTTGCGCGGACTCACTGGCGGGCGCACATCACGGCGGATCGGCGAAGGCACCGAACTGCGCGACATTCACCCCCTGACCCCTGGCACTCCCCTGCGGCGCGTTGACTGGCGTACCACAGCCCGCCGATCCCCCGACCTCATCGAACTTTATGCCCGACGCACCTATGCCGGATCAGAGGCCCAAGCCATGATCGTCGTCGACTCACGTGACGACGTTGGCCCGGATGTTCACGCCTGGCGGGGGTCTGAGCCCCTACCTGTTGACGAAGCCACCTCCCTTGACCTGGCCCGACATGCGTCCGCCTCTATCGCACAAGCCTTCATTGACGCCGGAGACCGGGTGGGGCTTGAAGACCTGGCCCGGCGTAGGCGGCCCCTGGCCCCAGCCGGAGGGAAACGGCACTTGCGCCGCATCCTCCACGCCCTAGCCCTCACGGCACCCTTGGGGCGAGCAGAACGCGAAGCCCGCGCCCCCCAAGTGCCAGGCGACGCCATCGTCTACCTGCTATCCACCATGCTGGACGACGAACCTGTGCGCCTGGTCGCCTCCTGGCAGGCCGACGGGATTCCCGTGGTCGTCATCGACACCCTGCCCTATGTGGCCCCCATCGGCGAAAAACACATGCGCCTGGCCTGGACAGTGACCTCCATGGAACGCGAAGACAGGATTCGCGCGCTCACAGCCCGCGGCATCCCCGTGGTGCGCTGGGCCTCCAACGTTGGCGAACAGGCCGCCACCCGCTTTGAAAGCCTGGTGCGCACTGCTGGCCGCCACGGCGGGCAGGGGAGCATCAGGCTGGGAAGCGCCAGGCAGAGTGGCGGCGGCCAGGGTGGTGGCGGTGGCCAGGCCAGCCCCGTAGCGTCTGGAGGTCCGCGATGATGATGAACCGGCTGTCCGATGCCCTGCGCGGCAGAGACTCCAGCGACCGCCCCCTACCGGAAGTAGACGTCCAGTTCCGCCGAGCCATTCGCGGCTGGGCTCTGTGCGCGGCCCTGCCGGTACTTATCGCCGTCATGGTGGGGGTGGCCGCCTGGCGAACCTTCATGCCCGATGGCGCCCAATGGCTGCCTTACACGGTCGCCGTGATTCCCCTGGCTCTAGCGGTGTTCCGGCCCGGATCTCAGGCCGCCCTGGTCGGTATCATCGCCACAGCCTTTCTTATGCTGTTGGGAAGGTTTGGCCCCTTTGACCTCATGGCCTTGCTCTACGCCCCGCTCGGCTATGTGACGGTGCGGGTGGGCCAGTGGTGCCTGCTCATCGGCTCCTGGCAGGGGCGAAAGGCCCGCATTGAGTGGGCTGTGCTCGCCCGGTCTGCCCTCTACGACCTTCCGGTGATCGCCGTGACCGTGGCCCTGGGCCTGCTTGCCTCCGCCATCGCTGGCGCTGTTCCCGCCTGGATGTTCCCCATCGGGGCTGCCGCCCTGCTGGCCGCCAGCATCGCCGTGCTGGCTGGCCGTCTGATCGCCCCAGGTTCTGCTGATCCGGCTGGTTCCGCCGGTTCTGGTTCCAGCCTTACTCCCAACGAGTGATGTCCCCGGCGCCTTGGCGGCGGATGACAGGGTCACCTGCGGAATAGTCGATCACCGTAGTGGGTTGTGGCGGCACAATTCCCCCCTCAACAACGGCATCAACCAGGTGGTCCAGTTCTTCCTTGATAGACCAGCCGTCCGTCAGCAAGTCTGGGTCTGCGGCACCAGGCAACAGCAGAGTGGACGACAGCAGGGGTTGGCCCAGGTCAGCAAGGATAGCCTGGACAATACGGTTGTCGGGGATGCGCACCCCCACCGTCTTCTTTTTAGGGTGGGCTAGGCGGCGCGGTACCACCGATGTGGCCGGGAGAATAAACGTGTAGGGGCCGGGTGTGGAAGCCTTGATAGCCCTGAAGGCCGCATTGTCGAGGTGAACCAACTGACCTAACTGACCAAAATCACTGCACACCAGGGTGAAATCATGTTTGTCGCTCAAATGCCGGATACGGCGGATACGGTCTGCCCCGTCATGCGAGTCGATAGAACAGCCCAAGGCGTAACCCGAATCTGTGGGGTAGGCGATGACCGCCCCCTCGTGCAGCATGGCAACAATCTGCCCCACGGTGCGCGGCTGCGGGTTGTCGGGGTGAAGGTCAAAAAACCGGGCCATGAAAAGGCATGGTAGCGCCCTCAAGGCCGCCAAGTTGGCATCAAACATACCCATATGGCGGCACGGCGTGACGGTTACGGGCACCACTCTGCGTGAAACCACGTAGATGCGGCCAGCGGCCAGCCATTTTTCACGTGTGATGTACACCATCGTCAAACCACTGGCGATACCTCACCGTTCACCGCGCGCCTCACCACGGGCGCCTACCAAGGAGTTGCGACTAATGACCACACTGTCCAGTAGCCGCACCGTGCACCGCCACAGTGGTGTGGCGCACAACCCCCACCAGTTGCTGCCCGAACGTTCGCTGGGCGCCCAACGGGCCGCCATGCGCGGATTCGACCGGCACCCTGACGCCGGACGGTCACGCACCACCCGTTTCGGCGAGATAGTGCTCACCTACCTTGAACATGAGCCTGTCGAAGCAGTCACCGATGACGAAGTCCTCTACCGCGACGAAGACACCCTGCGCTTCTTTGTGGTGCTCGACGGTGAGATCCGCCTCATCCACGATGACGCCACCGCCACGCTGGGCCGCCGAGACTCAGCCCTCATCCTCGGGTCTGCGCCCGTCGCCTACGTTTCCGGCGATGACGCCCGCATCGTGGTCTGCGACATCCCTGCCGACCACGGAAGCCTCACTGCCGTCCCCCGGTCTGCCCCCTTTGTGGTGGGTCGAGCCGAACAGGCCGTGCCCTGCGCCCTGGGCGCCTTCCTTGTTGACCTGCTGCGTCAAGACGCCCAGCGCATGTCCCCAGTGACCCGCGCCCAAGTGGCTGACGTGCTGCGCACCCTGGTCACCTCCACCATCATGGCCTTGGCTGTGGCTGGCTGCTCCGGCTGGGATCTGCGCAAGCAACGCCTGGCCGCCCTACGCCACATCGCCTCCAAATACGCTGACCCTGAACTGAGTTCAGCTTCCGTGGCCGAATATCTTGGCCTGTCCCGTCGCAGCCTGCAACGCCTTTTTGAAGACGAAGACCGCACTGTTGCCCAGCGCATCCAAGAGGTTCGCACCCAGCACGCTGTGGCCCGCCTCAAAGACAAGCGATTCGCCAACGTGTCCCTGGGAGAGATTGCCACGCTGGCCGGTTTCGGTTCCACGGTTGCTATGCGTCGTGCCGTTCAAGACGCCACCGGCCTCACCCCCACCGACCTGCGCCGCAAGGCTCTGCTTCCTCCGGCGTCGGCGGCCCGACTGGCCGACCGGTACGCTGGCGATGCCATGTCAAACCTGGTGGTCAGCACGGCCCTCGCTGCCTGACCGGTCAACCGCCTGCGCCCTAGTGCCCCTCGTGCATGTGGGAGTTGGCCATACCGCGGAGGGTTTCAATCTCGGCGGGAACGTCGTCAGCACCGAAGACAGCGCTTCCCGCGACAAAAACGTTGGCGCCAGCATCGGCAACCCGGTCGATAGTGGTTCGGTTGATGCCGCCATCTACCTGCACCCACACGTCCAGGTTGGCTTCACTAATAGCGTGGCGAACCCGCTTGATTTTGTCGATGGTGCCGCTGATGAGGCTCTGCCCGCCGAAACCCGGCTCTACCGTCATCACCAGAATCATGTCGAACTCGGCCAGGTGGTCCAGGTAGGGTTCGATGGGCGTGGCCGGACGTAAGGCCAGGCCAGCACGGGCGCCCAGCCGGTGCATTTCTTTAGCCAGACGGACGGGCGCCATGGTTGCTTCGGCATGGAAGGTCACCGATGCTGCCCCGGCTTCGGCATACATGGGCGCCCACCGGTCGGGGGCGGTGATCATCAGGTGGGCGTCCAGCGGGATGGGCGACACTTGCGCAAGCCGCTCAAAGACAGGCAAGCCCAGGGTGAGGTTGGGTACGAAATGGGCGTCCATGACGTCAACATGAGCAAAGTCTGCCGTTTTGATCCTGGCCAGTTCGGCTTCAAGGTTGGCGAAATCGGCGGACAGGATGCTGGGAGAAATCAACGCAGACACGAATCTCACCTTACCGCCTCCCGCCAGCACTGACAGGGTTGCCTGCCCTATCCGCCTGACACAGACAGTTCGGCTTCGCGGAGTTTTTCTTCCCATTCTTGCGTGAGGTCGCGGGAGTCGAGCCATCCGTAGGGCAGGTGGGCGGCCTTTTGGGCGCCGGATTTTCCGCGGGCGCCTTCCGCGTCTTGCCCCGGATATGGCGCGTCCCCCAGTGTTTCCAGCCGTTCACGCAACTCGTCAAGCGAACCAACCATCGAAAGGTTGCGGCGGGCCTCCCCGCCAACCGGATACCCCTTGAGGTACCAGGCGACGTGTTTACGAATGTCCCGGCAGGCCCGGCGTTCCGCATCAGCGTCGTCTTCGGCGTAGATGTCGTACTTTTTCATCAACTCTGCGTGCCGGTACATGGTGGCCGCCACTTGCGCCATCGTCGGCTGGACTCGCACGGTGTGCCCGTGGAAGGCGGCGGCCAGGTCGGCAAAGAGCCAGGGCCGCCCCATGCAGCCGCGCCCGACGACGACCCCGTCGCAGCCGGTCCGGGCAACCATGTTCAGGGCGTCATCGGCGGAGAAAATGTCTCCGTTACCCAGCACGGGAATGTCCGTCACCGCCTCCTTGAGCCGGGCAATGTATTCCCACCTAGCCGTGCCCGAATAATGCTGAACGACAGTCCGGGCGTGTAGGGCAATAGCGGCGGCCCCTTCACCTGCGGCAATCCGGCCAGCGTCCAGGTAGGTGATGTGGTCATCGTCGATGCCGATGCGCGTTTTCACGGTGACCGGAATGTTGTGGGGTGACGCGGCGGCGACGGCAGCGGCGACAATGTCGGTGAAGAGTCGCGTTTTCCAGGGCAGGGCTCCCCCGCCGCCCTTGCGGGTCACCTTGGGCACTGGGCACCCAAAGTTGAGGTCAATGTGGTCGGCCCGGTTTTCTTCCGCGATGATGCGGACCGCCTGGCCCACCGTGGCCGGGTCCACCCCGTACACCTGGGCCGACCGGGGCTGCTCGTCCGCCCCAAAGGTGACGATGGACAGGGCTGATTCGTTGCGTTCCACCAGGGATCGTGACGTCACCATCTCTGCCACATAGAGTCCAGGGTCAAAGCCGGTAGACGCCCCCGCCTCCCGACACAACTGCCTGAACGCCCGGTCGGTCACCCCGGCCATCGGCGCCAGCACCACCGGCGTATCCACAGTCAGCGGTCCAATACGCAAAGGCGGCAGCAAGGCGGAAGTCACGGAACCATTGTCCCCGATGATGCCCACTTCACGGGATCCGCAGGATGCGGACGGGGTCGCGGCGGGCGGCGATGACGGCTGGGGGCACGGAGCCGACTAGGGCGGCGAGGACGGTCAGGGCGGCCAGTCCCGCCATAAAACTTGTTGATGGGAGGGATCCGGCGAGGACGCGCACAGCGATGACCCCGGCAATCATGCCGACGACGGCGCCTGCCAGGGCGGCCAGTCCGGCCTGGGTCAGCACGAGGACGACAATGGCTGACCGGCTTGCCCCTAGGGCGCGGCGGCGGCCAAAGTCGCGGCGTTTGGCCGAGACTAGGCTCAACATTGTAATGAGCACGACAATGGCGCCGACGCCGAGGATCCCGGCCATGAGTTGCCGGGAGGATGACCCGAGTTGCCCGGACACGACATCCCGCAGGGTGGCGATAGCGGACGGGGTTTCGATGGTGACCTGGCCGGGTTGGTCGGCCCGGAGGGCGGCCTGTACCTGCGTAGCCACCACATCAATACTGCCCACATTGTCAACGACGGCGTAAATGAAACGCAGGTCGGGCGCGTCATCGGGCAAGGCGGCGACGATAACGGAGTCGTTGAACCGGGCCAGGGCTCCCGTCAGGTCGGCCACCCCGACAACAGGCACCGATTCGTTAGTGGTGGTCACCGGGCCAGCATTGTCATGCAGGCCCAAGCGGGCCGCCGCACCGCTTCCCGCCACCGCTTCACCGGGACGTCCCGGCAGCCGACCGCCAACCATCGTCACATCGACAGGTAAGGCTCCCACGTAGGTGCGGACCGGGACTCCGGCGGGTGCCCTGCCGGTGACGGTTCCCGCATTAGCGATGACGGCATCGCTGGCCGGACCAAAGCCGATAGCCCAAGCCACGCCGGTCAGGTCGGCGACGGCAGACACCGATTCAGGACGGATTCCCGCGCCCCCCATGGTGTCGATGGCGGTGATGAGCCGCGAGCCCGCATCCTCAATGGAGGCAAGCACCTGACGTTCAGTCGCAGCCGACCGTCCCGCCGTGACCAGCACGATGAGGCAGACCAGGGCGACCACAAGGGCAGCGGCGACGGAGGCGACAAGTTGGGCGCGCGTGGCCTTGATACCGTCGGCCAGCAACGCGGTAGGGCGAGGCCTGCCGGGACTGGTCATGGCCGCTCACCTGCACCATTGCCGACGCCAACACCGTTAGTGACAACGACACCATCGCCGTGAATACTGTCGTTACCGTCGTCAGGCAGGTCGATGACAATGGTGTGGTCGGCGGCCTGCGCCAGGCTTTCATCGTGCGTGGCGACAACGACGGTCGCCCCACAGGCAGCGTGCCGGATCAGCGCGTCCCAGACGATGCGGGCGCTGTCAGCATCAAGGTTGCCCGTGGGTTCATCACCAAACACCACGTCAGGGTTGGTCACCAGCGCCCGACAGAGGGCAACTCGCTGGGCCTGCCCGCCAGAAATTTCACCGGGCCGATGGTCGCCGCGATGGGAGATACCGAACTCGGCAAGCAACTCATCGGCGCGTTGGCGGGCCGTCTGCGGGTCGATTCCAGCGAAGAGCGCCGATTCGAGCACATTGTCGACAACGGTTCGAGACGGGTCAAGCATGGCGTCTTGGAAGACAAACCCTGAATGGGCGGCCCGCAACCGCGACCGTTCCCCATCGGGCAGAGATTCGACGCTGCGTCCATCCCATTCAACGCTCCCCTGTGACGCCGGGAGCAGCAGAGCAAGCAGGTAGAGCAGCGTCGACTTGCCTGCCCCCGAAGGCCCGGTCAACACGGTCACAGAACCAGGCTCACACTCAAGATTGAGCCGATCCAACACGACGGGCGCGCCACGCCGGTAGGCAAAGGTGAGGTCACGGGCAGTCAGGCGCACACCCTCAATCGTCACCATCGGACGTCCCTTGCGAGCCGTCAGGCGATTCAGCAGGCATGCCGCCAGGCGCGGCGGGCGAATCCGCTGGTGAGGAAAAAAGTTGCACCACATCGCCGACCTCAACCCCGTCCACGACGACCCGAGAGGCATCGGCAGCCACAACAGTGACCGGCACGCGGGTTCCGTCAACACGGACCACAAACCGCGACCCGTCAGCTGCCGTCCCAACTGCCGCAGGCGGGACGGCAGGGCCAGTCACCTCGGGAACAGTGACGACCCGTCCGGGGAAGGTACGGTCTTCCCCAGTGAAAGGGACGAGGCTTTCGCACTGGTCGCCACACACCGGTTGCCCGTCAACACCAGCAAGCGTCAATACCGTCTGACCGGAACTATCCGTTGTCGAACCGGTCACCGTAGCCGACCACCGCGTATCTTCTGTCGGCTCGACATCAATAGTCTCCCCTGTGTGCGGGATGAGGTTTTGCTGCATGTTGCCACTGACGACAATGGCAAACTCTGGGGTCGATGCGACAGCTGAAACGACGGTCTGCTCAGGAGTCAGTTGGGCGCCGACAACAACATCAGCGGAAAGGGTCAGGCGGGCAGGCAGGCCAGGCACAAAAAGCACGTCGCCCCGGGCAACCTCCCCGGTTCGTTCCACCCCGAGAGCCCGCTGCCAGCGACTGACCGCCTGAGTGGTGCTCGTGCCATAGACACCATTGACCTGTCCAGTGAAATAGCCACCAGCGGCGAGCATCTGCTGCAACTGACGCACATCAGCGCCAGATTCGCCGCCAACCAGGTCACGGAAGGTCGGCGTGACACCTTCTGCAATAACCACGGGTCGCAAATCGACCGTATACGCGACAGTGCCCGATTCCACGACGGCACCATTATCAATAGCAATACTCGTCACCGTGCCCGCCGATGACCCGGCAGAAAGCGGCGTGACCGGCCACTTGGCTGTCACCGTCAAAGTCACCGACGACCCCACAGTCGCCTCTGCCACCGTGAACAAAGCCAATGGCGGAGCCTCCACCCCCACCTGTGGAGGTATAAACGTCGCCCGCCCCGCGAAAACACCGATACCCAGCGCGACCAGCACAGACGCCACCCACGCAACCCGCACCACAGCCACGCGCCTCATACATCAACACTACGAC
>JAITCK010000004.1 GCA_031283115.1 Cellulomonadaceae bacterium
CGTTCGGGTGTCATCACCCAGTCCGCTAAGGAGATCGGCGAATCCCTGGAAGCCAAGTACTACGTGACCTTCACCCAGTCCGGTGACTCGGCCCGTCGGATGTCCCGTCTGCGTTCGCAGATCCCCCTGCTGGCCTTCACGCCGCTGCCCTCCACCCGCAAGGCCCTGGCCTTGTCGTGGGGTGTCAACGCCTATGAGGTTCCCCAGGTTGGCTCCATGGACGCCATGATCGGCCAAGTGGACACCACCTTGCAGGCTAACGGCCTGGCCACCCCTGGTGACCGCGTTGTCATCGTGTCCGGCGCCCCCGTGGGTGTGCCCGGCACCACCAACTCCATCCTTGTCCACAAGGTGGGGTCGATGGACACCGGTCGCAAGGGCGTGTGACTGTAGTCGCTAGATAGCCGCAAAAGAACCCCCGGGAACGGACGTTTCCGGGGGTTCTTTGTCACACTCTTCATGCGGCGATCATTTTGAGGCAGCCGTGTAGGCGAATCGCCGTGAGGTTTGCTAAGGTAACGCCCGCGCTTGTACCAAGGGGAACCTTGGTGAAGGGCAACGCGGATGTAGCTCAATGGTAGAGCCTCAGTCTTCCAAACTGATTACGCGGGTTCGATTCCCGTCATCCGCTCCACTGGGCGCCGTATGGCGCTCTTTGGGTATTCGGGGCGTGGCGCAGCTTGGTAGCGCATCTGCTTTGGGAGCAGAGGGTCGCAGGTTCAAATCCTGTCGCCCCGACAATAGCCGTGGTGTCGGCGTGAGGTTTTCTCCGTCCGCCGTCATCATCACCGGTTCGCATAGTGGCCATACGTGACGCGCCTGCTGTGGCGACTGCTCACCCCATCCGGTTTAGCGCATGGCTGATGCGCGAGTAGAATCGCCCAAGTTGCCTGCAATCGAAATCGTTGCAATCGAAATCATGGAGTGTTTGTTGTGAAGAGCGCTGTTGAGACCCTGGAACCCACCAAGGTCAAGTTGACTGTCGAGGTCGCGTATGACGAGCTGAAGCCCGCCATTGACGCCGCCTACAAGACCATCGCCGGTCAGATCACCGTGCCCGGCTTCCGTAAAGGCCACGTTCCTGCCCGCATCATCGACCAGCGGGTCGGTTGGGGTGCCGTCGTCGAGACCGCCGTCAACGACTCCCTGGGCAAGTGGTACGGCCAGGCAGCGCAAGAAAACAGCCTGCGCCCCATGGGTCAGCCTGACGTCGAAGTGACCGAAATCCCCGAGAAGGCCGGTGAAGGCCAGGTTGCCTTCGCTGCCACCGTTGAGGTTCGCCCCGACATCGACATCCCCGACCTGTCCACCCTCAACGTGACTGTGGACTCTGCCCAAGTCACCGACGAAACCCTCAACGAACGTCTCGACGCCCTGCGCGAACGTTTCGGCACCCTGGTGGGTACCGACCGTCCCGCCGCCGACGGCGACTACGTGACCATCGACCTCAAAGCCGTTATCGGCGATGAAGAAATCGACTCCGTGTCCGGCGTCAACTACCAGATCGGTTCGGGCAACATGCTCGACGGCCTGGACGAAGCCCTGACCGGCCTGTCCGCTGGCGAAACCACCACATTCACCTCCAACCTCGCCGGTGGCGACCATGAGGGTGAAGAAGCATCCGTCACCGTCACCGCCAGCCAGGTCAAGGAACGTGACCTTCCCGAACTGAACGACGACTTCGCCCAAATGGCTTCCGAATTCGACACCCTGGACGAACTCAAGGCAGACCTGCGTGAACAGGCTGGCCAGCAGCTGGTTCAAGGCCAGGCCGTGGACGCCCGCGAAAAACTGGTGGAAGCCCTGATCGAAAAGATCGAGATTCCTGTTCCGGCCGGTGTCGTGGAGGCTGAGGTCACCCGCCACCTGGAGCAAGAGGGCCGCCTGGAAGACGACGAACACCGCACCGAAGTGACCGCCGACGCCAGCAAGGCCATCACCCAGCAGATCCTCTTGGACACCCTGGCTGAGAAACTGGATGTCAAGGTTGCTCAGGGCGAACTCATCGACTTCCTGGTGGGTGCCTCCCGCCAGTACGGCATGGAGCCGCAGGAGTTCATCTCCACCCTGGACCAGTCCGGTCAGATTCCCGCCATGGTTGCCGAACTGGCCCGGTCTAAGGCCACCGCTATGGCCCTGCGCGGCATCGAGGTCAAGGACACGGACGGCAAAGTTGTCGACCTGACCGCCTTCATCGGCTCTGACGAACAGGACGCCGCCCAAGAGCAGGCCATGCAGGCTATGGCTGCTGCCCAGCAGGCCGCTGGGTCCGGCGACGGCGAAGACCTGGGCGCCCCTGAACTCAGCGACGTCGACCCCACCGCCATTCCCGAGGTCTGACCTCGCAACACACAAAAGCGGCCTCCCAAGCACGGGGGCCGCTTTTGTGTGTTCTTCACCACAATGCGGCCCTGGCTGGTCGCACTGAACAGGGTACTTGCGGGTCTTCGAAAGTGGCCGTGTCAGCCGCTGGAACAGGGGCTGACAATGCGAAACGCACTCCAACACCGCTCACTAAAGTTGTGGCCCATGTGTGTTGGAACTGTGCCTGCCGGAACTGTGTGCGCTCACCGCAAGAAGCGCCCCACCCGCTACGCTATCGCCGCCTTGGCCGCTATCGGCGTCCTGACTGGCTGTGCCACACCCGCTGACGCCGCCGACCCGGCAGACCTGCCCGCCGTTGTCACGCCGGTAGCAACTGCCGCAGCCCAAGGGGCTGACAGTGACCTGTACGGCCAGGCTGCTATGGAGCATGTGCGTCAGCTCAACGACAACTTTGCTGACCGCCTGCCCTTCACCGCCCCCGAGCAGGCGGCAGCCCAGTGGATTGCCGACACCCTGGTTCAGGCCGGTTTCGCACCCGACAATGTGACCCTTCAAGAGTTCAACCGCCACGATGTGGACACCCGCCGTCTGGCCGTCTTTGAAGAGCGCGGCTTCTACGATGAAGCCGACCAGATCGACATCTCACAAAACGTGGTCGCCCGCCTTGACGGCAGCGGCGACGGCATCACCATCGTTGCCACCGGCTACGACTCGGTGGGCACGACGGGCGTCACCTACACCGGGTCGGGTGTGGGCCTGCTGCTGGAAACGGCAGCCAACCTTGCCAGCACCACTGCCGCCTCCACTGACACCATCTACTTTGTCTTCTTTGGTGCCGAAGAGATTGGTGGTGTGGGTTCGCAACACTTTTTGGCCAACCTGCCTGCCGCCCAGCGCGACAACCTCCGCCTCATGGTCAACGTGGACTCCCTGGCCGATGCCGACTCCCTCTTCTTTACGGCCAACGAGCACGTGGGCACCACCGATGAAGACGTGCTGGGTGTGAACCGGTCCAACGCCCTGACGGACGCCATCCACACCCTGGCCACCCGCCTTGACGTTGGCCTGGCCCCTTTCAAGGAAGAGGACTTCGAAGCCATCGGCTACCAGTCGTGCGGCTGCTGCGTGCTGGCCGTGCCCGACAGTTTCATCGGCATCACTGTGGTCAACCTGTTCGCCGCCGACCTCATTCCTGCCGGTACTGACGGCGCCACCGTTGACTTCACCTTTGACGACGACGGCGCCGACGCGCCCCTCGGTGGTGCCGTTGATGCTGCCGCGCAAACCCAGCGCACGGCCCGCGCCCTAGGTGCCTACCAGCGCTTTGTCACCCCTCTGCTGCTCGGCCACATCTGACAGCAACGTTCTGACGACAGCCACGTCGACAGTGGCATCGAACGCTGCATCGTCTCCCTTCCGGGCATGACGGCCCGTCTGCGCCCCGTCGGCCCGTCATCTGACGACGAGTCGCAACGCTGACAGCGAAACGACCGCTGGCCGGTGCGTTTTTGCCGTCCAAGCACGCTAAGGTCACCTCAACGTAACGACCACATTCTGCGGACATGAGGAGATTCCCAATGACTGAGATGGTACCGATGGCTCGGGCTGAAGGGGCTGGCATG
>JAITCK010000042.1 GCA_031283115.1 Cellulomonadaceae bacterium
ATTCTTCACGCAACCGTGACATTGGTTGACATTTCTGGGCAAAAACGGGGCAGGATAGCCCCTATGACCTACACACTGGTACTGCTCCGCCACGGCGAGAGCGAATGGAACGCGAAAAACCTCTTCACCGGCTGGGTCGATGTGCCCCTGTCGGAAAAGGGCCGCACAGAGGCTGTTCGCGGCGGCGAACTGCACAAAGAAAAAGGCGTCACCCCTGACGTGCTCCACACTTCCCTGCTGCGTCGTGCAATGAACACCGCCAACCTGGCCCTCGATGCCGCAGACCTCCTGTGGATCCCCGTCAAGCGCAGCTGGCGCCTCAACGAACGCCACTACGGCGCCCTGCAAGGCATGGACAAGAAGCAGTGCCGTGACGAATACGGCGACGAACAGTTCACCCTCTGGCGCCGCAGCTACGACGTTCCCCCGCCGGACATTGAGTTGGGTTCCGAATACTCCCAAGACGCCGACCCGCGTTACGCAGGCGAACCCATCCCGCGCGCCGAAGCCCTGGCCCAGGTGCTCGACCGTGCCCTGCCCTACTTCGAAGGCGAGATTGTCCCCGACCTCAAAGCCGGTAAAACCGTGCTGGTGGCTGCCCACGGCAACTCCCTGCGCGCCATCGTCAAATACCTGGACAACCTGACCCCCGACGAAATCGCCAAGGTCAACCTCCCCACCGGTATCCCCCTGGTCTACCAGTTGGACGACAACCTCAAACCCATCGTCCCCGGTGGTGAATACTTGGACCCTGAGGCCGCCGCCGCTGGCGCCGCTGCCGTCGCAAATCAAGGGAAGTAAATTTCCTGTGATTTTCTCCCCGTCCTGTGCTTGTTGTGCGGCGATAATCCGCCGCACGGCCAAGGGAAATAAACTTCCTTTGGTTCGCTCCCCGTTCTATGTTGTTCGGTGCAGCGATAATCCGCCGCACGGCCAGGGCAAGTAAGCAAGCAAGACTTTTCCAACCAACCATGTCACACACAACCAAGGAGTACTTGTGGCTAGCATTGAAGCAATCGGCGCACGCGAGATTCTCGACTCACGCGGCAACCCCACCCTCGAGGTCGAGGTTGTTCTCGACGACGGCACCTTCGCCCGCGCGGGCGTGCCCTCCGGCGCCTCCACCGGCGCCTTCGAAGCAGTAGAACTGCGCGACGGCGACGCCAAGCGTTACCTGGGCAAGGGCACCGAACAGGCCGTCAACCACGTTCTGGACGACATCGCCCCCGAACTCATCGGCTACGACGCTGAAGAACAGCGCCTCATCGACCAGGCCATGATCGACCTGGACGGCACCAGCAACAAGGGCAAGTTCGGCGCCAACGCCATCCTGGGCGTCTCCCTGGCCGTAGCCCGCGCCGCCGCCAAGTCAGCCGGCCTGGACCTCTACCGTTACATCGGTGGCCCCAACGCCCACGTCCTGCCCGTCCCCATGATGAACATCATCAACGGCGGCTCGCACGCCGACTCCACCGTGGACTTCCAAGAGTTCATGATCGCCCCCATCGGCGCCCCCACCTTCAAGGAATCCCTGCGCTACGGTGCCGAGGTCTACCACGCCCTCAAGTCCGTACTCAAAGGCAAGGGCTTCGCCACCGGTCTGGGTGACGAGGGCGGCTTCGCCCCCGACCTCCCCTCCAACCAGGCCGCCATCGACCTCATCATCGAGGCCATCGAAAAGGCCGGTTACAAGCCGGGCGCCGACATCGCCATCGCCATGGACGTGGCCGCCACCGAATTTTTCAAGGACGGCGCCTACCGGTTCAAGAACGGTGAAGTGCACTCCAGCGAAGACATGATCAAGTTCTACGAGGGCCTAGTCAACGACTACCCCATCGTCTCCATCGAAGACCCCCTGTCTGAAGACGAGTGGGGCGCTTGGAGCCAGTTTGTGGCCGAGGTAGGCGACCGGGTGCAGATTGTTGGCGACGACCTGTTCGTCACCAACCCGGAGCGTCTGGCCAAGGGTATCGAACTCAAGTCGGCCAACTCCCTGCTAGTCAAGGTCAACCAGATTGGTACCCTCACCGAAACGTTGGACGCCGTGACCATGGCCCAGCGGGCCGGCTTCACCACCATGACCTCCCACCGGTCCGGTGAAACCGAGGACACCACCATCGCCGACCTGTCCGTCGCCACCAACGCCGGTCAGATCAAGACCGGTGCCCCGGCCCGTGGCGAACGCATCAACAAGTACAACCAGTTGCTGCGCATTGAAGAAGCCCTCGACGAGGCTGGCGTCTACGCTGGCCGGGCTGCCTTCCCCCGCTTCAAGGGCTGAAAGATAGACCAGGTGGTTGAGCAGGGGCGCCTAGCGGCCCGACCGTCGAAACTACCGGTCGCGTCTCTGATGCTGCTCAACTGATAAACGCACGACGGCCGTCGTCTACGTCACGTAGACGACGGCCGTTGGCGTGTCTATAGGCCGTGCGGGGGTTGGGGCGAGCACACTTGACCGGTGAGTACCCGCCGCCCTGCCGCGCCGCGAAGCCACCCTGCGCGGCCCGCAGCCCCGCAGGTGCGCTCTGCTGCTTCACGGCCCTCTACGCCCCGCGCATCCGCGTCACGGTCGGCGACCATGCCGCCGTCAGTAGCACCGCGCTCAGCAGGGGCTGGCAGCAGCAGGCAGGCCGGGGCGGCCCCCGCACGGGCGTCATCGGGCCGAACGCCTGCTACCGGGAAGGCGGCGGGCAGGCGGATGCAGGATGCTGCCACCCAGCGTGGGTTCGCGGTACCGGAAGTCTTGACTGTGCGAATCCTGGTGCTGTCGGTGGTGGTGCTGCTGGCGGTAGTGCTGCTGACACCCACGGTGCGGGCTGCTTTAGACCAGCGCGCCTACATGGGCAGGCTCAACGACCAGTTGACTGAAGCCCAGGCCGAAGCAGGCCACATTGACGATGAGATCGACCGCTGGGATGACCCGTCCTTCATTGAAGCGCAGGCCCGGGAACGCCTCGGCTTTGTTCAACAAGGCGACCGAGTGTGGCGCACCGTCGGCGGCGACGACCTTCTCAAAGACATCGACCCGGTTTCTGGCCTGCCCGTCGAGGCAGGCATTGTGGGCGCCGCATCCGGCCCCGATATCCCCTGGTACACCGCCATCCGCCAGTCTGTCCGCACCGCCGACGGTCCAGCGCCCCCAACTGAAGAGGAGGCTCCTTCCGACTAGCCTCCCATCGACAGGGCGATTCCGTCGAGGATGTCATGTTCGGACGTGGTGACGGTGGTGAGGGTGCGGCCGGTGGCGGCCACTTGGGCCTCAACGCGGGATACTACTTCGGCCCAGATGAGGGCGCCAGCGCCGATCACGTCAATGCGGCCCGGTTGCATGAAACCGAGAGCCCGGCGCTGGTCGCGGGACATGTGAAGCATGTCGTCGCAGAAGGCACGCACCTGCGCGGGAGTAAAAGTGGCGCCGTCCACGCGAGAGCGGTCGTAGCTGCTCAATCCCAGGCTGAAAGCCGTCAACGACGTGACCGACCCGGCCAAACCGATAATGGTGGCCGCCTGGCCGACAGGCACCACAGCCAAAGCCTCATCAAGGGCGGCAGCAACATCGTCACTTGCGGCGGCAATCTCCGCATCCGTGGGAGGATCGGAGTGCAGGTGGCGCTCCGTCAGACGGACCGAGCCGACATTCATCGAAAACGCTGCGTGGGGGGCGTCGGTGCCGAGCACTAGTTCCGTTGACCCGCCACCCAAATCGACGACAAGGTAGGGCGCCTCATGCCCGATGGACACCCCACCGGTTGCGCCACGGAAAGATAGGGCGGCCTCCTCGTCGCCGGAAACAACCTCGGGTGTCACGCCGAGAATCGAGTCAATCCCGTCAAAAAAGGCGTCCCGATTCTCGGCGTCACGGGTAGCCGACGTGGCGACAAAACGAATCCGCTCAACACCGCCAACAGCCTCAATAGCGGCCGCAAAGTCGCGCGTCGCAGCAAAAGTACGATCTAAAGCGTCAGACGCCAGGCGGCCCGTCTGGTCAACCCCCTGACCCAGGCGGACAATCTGCACCCGACGGTCAACCTCAGTCAAGGATGCGCCGTCGTGATGCAGGTCAGCGATGAGCAGGCGGATAGAGTTGGTGCCGCAGTCGATAGCGGCAACCCGCCGCGACCCGGCAGGCCGTGCAGGCGCAAGATCAGTAGTCACAGAGTCAGCAGACACAAGAATCCTTACTCCACAAGGGTTCAGCAAGTTTGAGGGTTTCCTCACCTAGAGGGTTGACGCCGGGCCGGGCCAGAGCGTGAGCCATGAGCACGTGCAGGCATTTGACGCGCGTAGGCATTCCGCCAGCAGAAATACCGTCAATCTCGTCAACGTGGCCCAAAGCCTCACGGTCAGCCAAATAGGATTCGTGGGCCCGCAGGTAGGCGGCAGCCAAATCTTCATCCTCCAGCAGACGGGCCGACATTTCCTTCATCACGCCCGCCTGCTCCAACGTCGAAGCCGCCGCCATAGCCTTGGGATGCGTCAGATAGTAGGTGGTCGGAAAAGGCGTCCCATCAGGCAGGCGAGGTGCCGTGCGCACAACAAGGGGACGCCCGCAGGCGCATCGGGCAGCAATACCAACCACGCCACGCGGAAGACGACCCAACTGCTGCGCAACAGTGTCAAGGTCAGCGGGCGTCGCGTCGGCAGGGTTATCGGGTACGACGTAAGTCACGGATGCGATTGTCTCACCTGTACGTCGCAGACGGTATCCCCGGCAGGCGCAGGCGGTGTGCGAGAAAAATCACCGGACACGTGAGGGCGCGCCTCAACCGCTGGCCTGCAAACCTGCCGCAGCCGCCGTATTGTGGGAGGTATGTCTGATGCTGCCACTCAACTGGCTCCCAACCCCATCCCCTCCACGTCAGCGAAGACGCGCATCCTCTGCCTGGGTGGCGGGTCAGTTGGCCTCTACGCTGCCCTGCGCCTGCACAGAAGACTCAAAAAAGACCAGGTGCAGATCACCGTCATCGACCCGCGCCCCTACATGCAGTACGCCCCCTTCCTGCCTGAGGCTGGCGCGGGAAACATTGACGCCCGTGACGTGGTCGCCCCTCACCGTAAAGCCCTCAAACACTTGGATGTACTCCAAGGCAAAGTGATAAAAATCGACCACGCCAACAAAACCGTCACCGTCGAGCCAGAAGAAGGCGACAACTACCAGTTGGCTTACGACCACGTTGTTGTGGGCCTCGGGTCGGTCAGCCGCACCCTACCCATCCCTGGGCTGGCAGAAAACGGCATCGGCTTCAAAAACGTTGAAGAAGCCATCGCCGTGCGCAACCATGTACTCAACCGGATGGACGTGGCCGCATCAACAACAGACCCCAAACTGCGGCAAGCCCAACTGACCTTCACCTTTATTGGCGGCGGGTTCGCAGGCATCGAAGCGGTAGCCGAAATCGAAGACATGGCCCGGTATGCGACCCGCGCCTACGAAACTATCGTCCCTGAAGACCTGCACTTCACCGTCATTGAAGGGGCGCCGCGCATCCTGCCAGAAGTGTCACCCGACATGAGCCAGTGGGCTTTCGACCGCCTCCAAGAACGCGGCATCAAAATCTATCTCAACACCTTCCTCACCTCCTGCGTGGACGGGCGGGTGGTCACATCGGGCGGGGTCGAGTTTGATTCCGAGACGATCGTGTGGACGGCCGGTGTCAAATCCAACCCGGTGCTGGCAGAATCGTCCGACCTGCCGTTAGACCGCATCAAACGAGTCACCGTGAAGCCGACACTCCAAGTGGTCACCGAAGACGGCGACGTCGTACAGGGGGCCTGGGCGGCAGGCGACTGTGCAGCCGTGCCCGACGTACTCAATGAAGGTAAGTTCTGCCCGCCCAACGCCCAATACGCTATCCGTGAAGCCCGCGTACTAGCCGACAACATTGTTGCCGAACTGCGCGGCAAACCGGTCAAAGATTTCGTGCACAAAAACGTGGGCGTGGTCTGTTCCCTGGGCAAGTGGAAGGGTGTCGCCGAGTTTGCTAACCAGCGCATCAAAATCAAAGGCCCACTGGCCTGGCTGGCCCACCGCGCCTACCACGTCATGGCCATGCCGACAGGCAACCGCAAAACCCGCATCCTCATCGGCTGGGCTGGTCAGGCCCTACTGGGCCGTGAAATCATTTCGCTAGGGTCGGTTGAAGACCCGCGTCACGAGTTCAAGGCTGTGGCTGTGCCCGCTGCCCCGCCCGGCGTGACTGTTGAACAGAAGGCCGAATCGGCTGCGGCAACAGGCGTCGCAGGCGAAGTCGCATCAGGCCACGACAGCCAATAGCCTGTGCATCCCCGCCAACGCGCCGTATCCTCTACCGGGTGCGGCGCGTTGCCGCGTTGCTCCCATAGCCCAATTGGCAGAGGCGGCAGACTTAAAATCTGCACAGTGTCGGTTCGAGTCCGTCTGGGAGCACCAGTTCATTGCCGTTTCGGGGTCCCCGCGGTGTTATCGACCGTAGGGAGAAAACAGCGTGGGGTGAAGTCGCGGTTCGAGTCCGTCTGGGAGCACCGAAGGTACGTTAGGCGTCACTCTTTTTGATGCGGATGGCGGCGATGATGACGACCACCACCGTGTAGGCCGCGAGTACGGCGAAGCCCACCCAGGGAGACAGGGTCTGCATCATGGACATGACTCCGCCACCGTCTGCTGAACCGCCGACGCTCACGGTGGCATCACCGGTCAGGCCACCCATGATGACTTGGGCACCCGCCTCTGGGGGCAGGTACTTGTTGATGGTGCCCACCCAGCTGACGGTCGGGGCGGTGGCCATGATGATGCCGGTAATCATGGGCAGCACCAGCAAGATGCCCATCACGGTCGAAATGCCGCCTGCGGTGTGCCGCAGAATCGTGCCGAAGCCGAGTGAGAACCAGGAGATGAGGATGAGGTAGAGCACCACGCCCACCAGGGCGCGGATGGTGGTGCCGCTGCTGAAGTCCACCGTCATGTTGTTGTGGCTGAGGATGGGGTAGGTGGCGGCCCAGGCCAGCACCAAACCCAGCACTGCGATGACCGTTGTGGTAGCGGTGACGACCAGCAGCTTCGCCCACAGGGTGCGTAGACGCCGTGGAGCGGCAGAGAAGGTCGCCCGGATCATGCCCGAGGAGTATTCGTTGCTGATGCTCATCACGCCAAAGACGGCGACCGTCAGTTGGGCGAACTGGTAGCCGGAGGCGAGGACGAGCGCGCCCGCGTTCGTCATGTCGAAGCCGTCATTGCCACTGTCCATGGCTGCGCCCATCGACGCACCGCCGTCGGCCTGGTTGAGCATGATCTGGATGACGGCGGAGAAGAGCAGCCCCATGGCCATCATGAGGACGATGGTGAGGATAGATACCCACCAGGTTGAGCGCAACGTCCACAGTTTCAGCCATTCCGAGCGGACCATGCGGGCAAAGTTGACGCGCTTTTCCGCATAGTGGGACGTGTATGGGGGGGTGTCGACCTCGACGGTCTTGGATACGGTGGTGGCGCTCATCGCTGGCCTCCCTGCTGGGTGTGCTCGCCGCTTTCGAGGTCGACGGTGTGGTATTCGACGGAGTCTTTGGTGAGTTCCATGTAGGCCTGTTCCAGGGTGGATTTGACGGGGGTGAGTTCGTGGAGGGCTACCCCGTGGGTGAGGGCGAGTTCGCCAATGGCGGCGGCCTCTAGGCCGGTCACTTCGAAGCTGTCGTCGAAGGCGGAGATGACGGTGGGGGCAGCCGCTGCCGTTTCAGGGGCGGCCCGGTC
Organism: Cellulomonadaceae bacterium; assembly: GCA_031283115.1. Taxonomy (GTDB): domain Bacteria; phylum Actinomycetota; class Actinomycetes; order Actinomycetales; family Cellulomonadaceae; genus Xylanimonas. The sequence goes on from JAITCK010000042.1 coordinate 7,724, forward strand.
AACGTCGGCAGCATCCTCGTCAGTGGGGATGGTGACGACGCCACCGGCAGCCTCAATAGCGCCAACCAGACTGGCAGCCGAGGGAGCAACCACGCGAACAGACTGTTTGGAGGATGATTCGACAAAGTCTTTGAGGGGGGTGTCGGCGAGAATCTTGCCCAGGCCCACAATGATGAGGTGGTCGGCAGTCAAAGCCATTTCGCTCATCAGGTGGGAAGACAGGAAGACGGTGCGGCCTTCCCCGGCCAGGTAGCGGGCCAGGTTGCGCACCCAGAGAACCCCTTCCGGGTCGAGGCCGTTGACCGGCTCGTCAAGAATGAGGGTTTTAGGGTCGCCCAGCAGGGCCGATGCGATGCCCAGGCGTTGACCCATACCGAGGGAGAATCCGCCCACCCGCTTGCGGGCCACCGACTCTAGGCCGGTCAGGTCGATCACTTCGTCCACCCGCTTGTCGGGGATGCCGTGGGTGGCGGCGAGCACACGCAAGTGTTGGCGGGCGCTACGGCCTGGATGTACGGCCCGAGCTTCCAGTAGGGCGCCCACCTCTGTCAGGGGGGACTTGTGGCGGGCGTAGGGCAGACCACCCACGGTGACGTCCCCGCTGGTGGGGGCATCCAATCCCATGATCATGCGCATGGTGGTCGATTTTCCGGCGCCGTTGGGGCCAAGAAAACCGGTGACGATGCCGGGTTGAACGGTGAAGGTGATGTCATCGACGGCAGTTTTGTCGCCATACTTTTTCACAAGGTTACGGGCCTCAATCATGTGGCACACCCTATCGGTAGATGGTAGGTCTCTAGGTCTGTGACGGCGCTGGATGCTGGGGGAGTATTTGCCTGCTTGCGGGGCAGGCCGCCGGTGTCGACGGCGGACTGTTCGATGAGGCCGTCCTCGATGAGGGAGGCCAGGCAGCGGGCTAGTTGGGTTGGGTTGTCAGGAATCTCGGCGTTGAGGCGGGCGCGAGGGACAGGGTGGTTGCTGGCCCGCAAGAGAGCCATGATGCGGCCACGCATCTGCCGGTCGGTGCCCTGCCAGGCTTGGCTGCGGCGGCGGTGGGCGTGCTGGTCTGCCGGGTATCCTGCGGCTCGCCAAGCGCACAGGTCAGCAACAGGGCAGCCGCCTGCCTGGCTTCCAGCACTCCTGCCGGAAGTGCCGACAGTCCCGGTACCACCGGCAATCTCTCCAGCACTGGCGCCGTCCAGGCAGCGGGGGCTGCGGGCCGTGCACACTAGTGCCCCCAATTCCATTGACGCTACCGCCCACAGGGACGCCGGGCCGTCGCCGGGCGGGCTGACTTGCGCGGCCAGGCTGCGTTCGGCTGCCGTATATGACGGTGCAGGCAGAGCGTCGCCGGTGACGGCCCGGGCCAGCACCCGTCGGACATTAGTGTCGACGACGGTTGCCTTGCGGTGATACGCGAAAGCCAGCACTGCTGCTGCCGTGTATTCGCCGATGCCAGGCAGGGCCAGCAGGGCATCACCGTCGTTGGGCACTACTCCTCTGTGACGGGCGACGATGGCTGCCGCGCACTCTTGCAGGCGCAAGGCCCGGCGCGGATAGCCCAGCCGCCCCCAAGCCCG
>JAITCK010000046.1 GCA_031283115.1 Cellulomonadaceae bacterium
GGCGTCGGCGCCTGCTACAGCGGCGATCACTGCCGGGTGGCGGGACGTCAACTGGCCGATGGTATCGGTGAGGCCGCCGCGCGCGGCGGCAGGATCTAACGACGTGAGGACGACAACGAGAGCCCGCTGCGCCTCACGGGCCTGCACTTGGGCGACCAGGGCGGGCCAGTCGGTTTCGATGAGGCGTGGAGTGACAGTGGCTAAGGCGTCGGCCACCTCGGGCAGCAGGCGGGGGCCGGAGGCTCCGGCGACGCGGGCCCGCAGCGTCCGGTCGAAGGCGAGCACTTGCACACGGTCGCCCGCCCGGTCGGCCAGGGCGGCCAGCAGTAGGGCGGCTTCGATGGACGCTTCGACGCGCGGGTATCCGGCGTCGGATGCAGCACCAGTAGGGGCGCGGGTGTGTGCGGGTTGATGTCCGACGGCGCCCCGGCCGCTGACAGAACCATTCCCGCTGCGGCCCGTCTCAGCGGATGTCACCCCGACGCGCACGGCGGACGTGCGGCCAGTGTCGATGACGATGAGGACGCGGCGGTCGCGTTCGGGACGCCAGGTGCGCACAACAACATCGGCGCGACGGGCGGTGGCCCGCCAGTCGATAGACCGCACGTCATCTCCGACAACGTATTCCCGCAGGGAGTCGAACTCTGTGCCCTGGCCGCGCACTTGAACGGCGGCCCGTCCGTCGAGTTCACGCAGGCGGGCCAGGCGGGAGGGCAGGTGGCGACGGGAGGCGAATTCGGGCAGGACGCGCAGACGGACGGGCACGGGAATGGTTGCCTGCCTGGCCGCGAGGCCCAGCGGCCCGAAAGACCGGATGGTCACCGGGCCCGCCTGGCGGTCGCCGCGACGGGTAGGGAGTAGGGGAGTGCGTAGGCGGGTGCCCTCCCCGGCAGGCAAGGCCACTCGATGTCGGGCCGACCGGGCGGTCACGGCAGAGGATGCGGGGGTGGAGTGGATGGCTGGCCCGTCGTGGTCAGCCGTATCAGCGCTGACACTCGCTACGCCAGCATCAGGCACGACGGACGGCGGCCAGGCATCCCGAATGACAGCCCGCAAACGGCGGCCAGACGTGTTGACCACATCAAGGTCACACCGTGCCGCGTCACCAAGCCGCACAGACGTGGGCGCCCGGCGGGTCACCGTCACGGCGCGAGGCGACGCAGCCAGGACAACATCGACCAGGCAGGCGACCAGCACACATGCCGCCCAAACCAGTACAGTCCCCGGCGCAGGCCACATGGCGACAGCCAGCAGGCCCAGGCCTGCAAGCACTAGCGCCCGCCAGGTTATCGCCATGCGTGCACCTCCTGGCCTGCCTCGCCCATCATCGGAAGCATCATCAGAGCCATTACCGCGGCACGGGGGCGGTGGCTAACACGGCAGACAGCACGTTTTCGGCGGTGACGCCCTCCAACTCCGCTTCGGGGCGCAGGGCGACGCGGTGCCGCAGGGTTGCTGGAGCCAAGGCTTTGACGTCGTCGGGCGTGACAAAGGCTCGTCCGCACAGCCAGGCCCAGGCCCGCGACGTGGCGAGCAGGGCCGTGGCGCCACGCGGGGAGACGCCCAGGGATAGTGACGGCGACCGGCGAGTGGCCCGGCAGATGTCAACGACGTAGGCGAGCACTTCGGGGGCCACCTGCACGGCCTTGACCTGGGCGCGGGCAGCAGTCAGGTCTGCGGCAGAGGCCACGGGACGCACCCCGGCGGCATCCAGATCGCGCGGGTCGAATCCGCCCGCGTGCCGGGTCAACACTTCGATTTCTTGGTCGCGCGGCGGCACGGGCAGCACCACTTTGAGCAGGAAGCGGTCGAGTTGCGCCTCGGGCAGCGAGTAGGTGCCCTCGTATTCGATGGGGTTCTGCGTGGCGATGACGACAAAGGGGTCGGGCAGGGGGCGGGGCGTGCCGTCTACCGTCACTTGCCGTTCCTCCATGGCCTCCAGTAGGGCGGCCTGGGTTTTGGGGGGTGTGCGGTTGATTTCGTCAGCCAACAGCAGGTTGGTGAACACCGGCCCGGCCCGGAAACTGAACTCTGCCGTGCGGGCGTCATAGACGAGAGAACCGGTGACATCGCCGGGCATGAGGTCGGGCGTGAACTGGACCCGCTTGGTTTCCAGGTCCAGTGCGGCAGCCAGAGACCGCACCAGCAGGGTCTTGGCAACACCTGGCACCCCCTCCAACAGCACATGACCGGAACACAGCAAGGCGATAAGCAGGCTGGTCACAGCCCCGTCCTGCCCGACGACAGCCTTGCCTACCTCGGTGCGGACAGCCGACATGGCGGCGTGGAGGTTGGGAGTGGATTCTTCGATGGTCATGTTCTCTCGTTCTCTAGGGAGTCAAGGTGTCGGGCCAAAACGGCAAGGGCGGTGTCGCTGGTAGGGGGTGGGCCGTACAGCAGCCAGCGCACATCAAGCGGCTCCTGTCCACATGCCTGAGAGATAGCGTCTACCAGGGCGGCGGGTTCGACGGTTCGGGGCAGGCCCAGCCGGTGGGCCAGCCGGTCAGCGCTGGCAGCGCGCAGGGCAGCAGCGGCGTGGCCTCGTGCCCTGGCTCGCCGGTAGAGGCGCCCGCGTCCGCGTACAGTCTCGGCGGCGGGCACGACGACGGGCAAGGGTTCGGCAACCAGCGGACCCAGCCTGCGGCCCTGCCAGAGGGCGGCAACCGCCACGCACAGCAGGGCCCACCAGCCGACAAGGCCCGACCATGCGGGCATGGTCGCCCACAAACCTACCGAACCAGCATCGTCAGTTCCCGCGTCCGTTCCGATGGCCTGGCTGTCAGGGGTGAGCCAGACCAGGTGGTTGTGGCCGCCCAGCAGCCACAGGGCGAGGGCTGCGTTGCCTTCCTCTGTGATAGCAGCGTTGGTGAGGAAGGCGCCCTCGGACACGGCGGTGACGGTGCGTGTTCCCCACCGGGCAGCATCACCGGCAGACGGGGCGGCCTGGGTCTGAACCAGCGCATAGAAGGTGGTGTCTTCATCGGACGTGGCCGGATAGCAGGCGGTGACAGCCGACGCAGCGCCTACCGCATCGCCGGTGACAAGGCCGGTTGAGGCGTCGGTGACGGTGCCAGCCAGGGTGAACATCATCAGGCCCGTGGTGAAAGTCGACCTGTCAAAGGTGACGGCGGCGGCAGCCTGCGCGGCAGTCAGAGCACAGGTAGGTGCCAGCGTTGTGGGGGTGTTGACAAAGGTGCTGGCGACGATGGCTCCCGCGCTGGCGGCCTTCAACAGGGCGTCATCTTGCCCGACCAGAACAAGATGGTCGGCGCCCGCGCCCGTGAGGGCTTCCACCTGCTCGTCGTCAAACCAGGTTCCCCAACTGCCGGGCGTGACCAGCAGTGTCACGCCCGCGCCAGTTCCTTCGTCAGTTGTAGGTGAGGCGACAGCCTGCACGGCAGCATCAACATCTGTCACATGGTGGACGTGTACACCCTGCCTGCCCAACACCTGAGCGAGGGCTTGTGCGCCGTCGGCTGTCACCGAGTCGGGGGCGTAGGGCAGGCCGGACGAGGCAGGCCGGGTGACGGCCAGCGCTGCGACAACAACGGCCAGGCAGGCGGCAACAAGCACCGTCCAGCGGATGCGACTCCACCGCCGGGCCGCCCTGGAGCGTGCCGTTGTCCCGTCCCCGGTGGCCGATGCACTGGACGACACGGTGAATCCTGCCGCCGCCGTTTCTGGAAGGCCGGTGGGTGCCTGCGTCATTGTTGGCGTACTCATCACGTCACCCTTGACGGGTCAGGCGTTGCAGCCGCCAACTTTGGTGCGGTCGTTAGCGTCCCCTCAGTTTCGCCGTCAAACCCGGCGCTACCAGCGCCACCAACGTCACTGTCAGACTTTCGCCGTAGCGGGCGTGCAGCGCTGGCGGCTTGGTCGAGGGAACGCAGGTCGGCGTCATCGTCGGCGTGGGCGGGCAGGTGCCCGTAGATGACGGCGTCGAACAGGCCAGCCGCATCATGCATCCGTGCGGCCAGGGACGGCAGGGCGTCGGCGGCTACTTGAGCGGACTCCTGGGCGGTGCGGCCAGGCATGTTGTCGATGATGACCCGTTCTTCCAGTGCACGGATGATGGCGCGGAAGCGTTCGGCGACAGCCTGCGTCCACTCTCCACGCAAGGCGGCAGCGTCGGCGGCGGCCCGCAGGTCGGCGGCAGTTCGCGTGTCGTCATCGTCGACTAGGGCAGGTTTGCGCTGTTGGATGCGGGCCAGCCGCACCGGCCCCGCCACCAGGAAGGCGACAGCCACGACGACGGCGACAGCCAGCAAAGTCCAGGCGATGGCCTGCCCGGGTGGGGCGGCAGCATCGCCGACCCTGTCAAAGAGGCCACCCAGCCAGTCCAGGCCGCGTTCCAGCAGGGACGGGGACGTGGAATATTCGGGGCGGGCCAGTTCTTCCAGCAGCCAGCGGCGGGCTTCCTCGCGCGTTGGTTCGACGGGAGGGTCAGCAAAAGGTATGACGGAGGCGAACCGCGCCAATACAGTCGTCAATGTTGTCATCGTTTCGTCACCTCCTGTCGTCAGTTATCGGGTCTGACCTGTCGTCAGAGGGTCGTTACGCCGTTGACCTTCAGCCGGTCGGCGGCGGCCGCAGCCAAGGCGACATCAAGTCCCTCGCGGCGCATCCGCGCGTCAATGTAAAGCAGAGCGACAACCGAGGCCGTGAAAATAGTGGAGATAGTTGTCGACACGATGGTGGTCAACACTGTGACGGCAAGCAGCCCGGCTACCGACCCGGAAACCGTCGGAATAAGGGTGACGGCAGACAACGGCATGGACACGATCTGCGAAATGACAGACACGACGAACGCCGCCAACAAGTAGATGCCCAAAATCCGCCAAAATCCGCCCCGTGACAGTTTCCATCCGCGGGACACACACCGCCACAAGCCCACATTCTCTAAAGCAAGCGTGGGGGGCACCAGCAGCAGACGGACACCCAGCCAGACTAGCGCCGCAACTACGGCAAGACCTGCCACAATGCCGCTGATGACAGCCGCCGCCGTTGACGCCTGCGACAGCGACCAGGCAAGCAGCGCGACCAGCAGAATACCTACAGACACCGCAGCAAACATGAACACGGCGTTGAGGAAAGTCCAGCCGATAAGCCGCCATACGCGCGGGCGTACCCGCTGCCACACATCCCGCACGGACGCCTTGTCACCCAGCACCGACCTGGACACAGAGACGGTGAGAATACCGCCAAGAACCGGCCCAGCCAGCAGCATCGCAAACCCTGGCCCCATCATGGCGGTGTACATCTGCGCGATGGCATCTGCAGAACCGAGCCCCATGCCTGTGAGGTCATCGTCAGAAAGTGCCTGACCTATCAGCCCGGACGCCCCCTGCGTCAAAAGTTGCCCGACAGCAACCCCTAACACTGTGGCGGCGAGGATGACCAGCAGCGACATTCCCAACATGACCGCCGGGTTATGCCGCACCGCCCCGAAAGCCCCATCGAAAATCTCGCCCAAACCCAGCGGACGTAAGGGCACAATGCCGGGCTTGTCGGCAGGTGGGGGAGCGTAACCGTAAGGCGTAGCGCTAGGCGGCGGCCCGTAGTGTGGTTGCATGGGTTGCGGTGGCCCGTATTGTCCCTGCCCAAACTGTGGTTCCTGACCCCAACCCGACGACCCTTGCGGCGTCACAGGTAGTGCCGGTGGTTCCGGGGGAGTAGGTGGTGCGGGTTGCCACTGCGTGCTCATCGTTCCTCAATCCTTCATGGCTCAACACTGCCGTCACCCTAACGCGAGTCCCCCAGCACGCCCCGCATTGGCACCGCTGCGGCACCTGGAACGTGCTGATGGCGCCCGCGTGGCGCCGGGGGGTGGCTGGTGTCGGTGGGTGGCCCTAAGATCAGGCGTGGATTGTTACAACCCACCTGCACCACTTCACACTGGAAGGTTTTACTATGACGGTTCGTCGCGTGGCACTGCTCACTGCTGGCGGTTTCGCCCCCTGTCTGTCCTCGGCCGTTGGCGGCCTCATCGAGCGTTACACGGAACTCGACCCCTCCATCGAGATTATCGCCTACCAGTACGGCTACCGTGGCCTGCTCACCGGCGACTCCATCGACATGGGTCCGGCCCATTCGGAGGCTCGCAAGCAGGCGCACATCCTGCACAAGTTTGGCGGCTCTCCCATTGGCAACTCGCGCGTCAAGTTGACCAATGCGGCCGACTGCGTCAAGCGTGGCCTGGTCAAGGAGGGCGAGAACCCGCTGACTGTTGCCGCCGAGCAGTTGAAGGCTGACGGCGTGGACGTGCTGCACACCATCGGTGGCGACGACACCAACACCACGGCTGCCGACCTGGCCGCCTACCTGCACGACAACGGCTACGAACTGACCGTTGTCGGCCTGCCCAAGACCATCGACAACGACATCATCCCCATCGGCCAGTCTCTGGGCGCTTGGACTGCTGCCGAAGAGGGCGCCGGGTTTGCTGAGAACATTATTGGCGAGCACCGGTCGGGCGCCCGGATGCTCATCGTTCACGAGGTCATGGGCCGTCACTGTGGCTGGTTGACCGCCGCTACCGCCCAGGCCTACCGCAAACTGCTTGACCACAAGGAGTTCGCTCCGGCCCTGGGCTTCACCCGCGAGCGCCACGACGTTCACGCCGTGCTGCTGCCCGAACTGGAAATCGACATCGACGCTGAGGCTGCCCGCTTGCGTGCCGTCATGGACGAGTTGGGCAACGTCAACATCTTCCTGTCGGAGGGTGCTGGCATGCACGAGATCATCGAACAGCTGGAAGCCGCAGGCACCCCCCCGGCCCGTGACCCCTTCGGCCACGTCCGCCTGGACGAGATCAACCCCGGCCAGTGGTTTGCCAAGCAGTTCGCGGAAAAGTTGGGCGCCGAAAAGGTGATGATTCAGAAGTCCGGCTACTACTCCCGTGCCGCCCGCGCCAACGCCGACGACCTGCGCCTCATCAAGTCCATGACCGACTACGCCGTCGAGTGCGCCCTGCGCGGCGAGCCCGGCGTCATCGGCCACGATGAAGAGGACGGCTACGTGCTCAAGGCCATCCCCTTCCCCCGCATCGCCGGAGGTAAGCCCTTCAACGTCAACCAGGACTGGTTCAAGGCCATGCTGGACGACATCGGTCAGCCCTTCAAGCCTGCTGCCGCTCACTGACGAGTACGCTGGAGTGGCTGGGCCTGGTTGACAGGCTCAGCCACTTTTGCGTTTCTGGCCCGCTGTGCGGTGTCGGCCCGGTTTGCCGGGGTGGCCCGCTGTGAAATTTAGGGGGATCATGCCTGCCGCACTCGACATGCCGAGCGCCGACGTTGCGCAAGGGCTTGACCACTTCCGCACGCTGACCGCCCTCCAGCAGCCCACCTGGCCTGACAGTGACGCCCTGGCAGCCGTTGTCGCCCGCCTAGAGCAGGCCACCCCCTTGACCCTGCCCGCTGAATCTGACGCCTTACGTGACCGGCTGGCTGCCGCTTCACGGGGGGAGGCTTTCGTGTTGCAGGGCGGGGACTGTGCGGAGAACTTCGCTGAGGCGGGCGCCACCCGCATCCGCAACAAGATTCGCACCATCTTGCAGATGGCTGTCATCCTCACTCACGGCGCGTCCACGCCCGTCGTGAAAATCGGTCGCATCGCCGGGCAATACGCTAAACCGCGGTCGTCTAACGATGAAACCCGCGTTGTTGCCGGGCGACAGGTCACCCTGCCTGCCTACCGCGGTGACATGGTCAACGGTTTTGAGTTCACCCCAGAATCCCGCACCCCCGACCCTCGCCGCCTGGAGCAGGCTTACCGGATTAGCGCGGCCACCGCCAACGTGGTTCGGGCTTTCACTCATGGCGGTTACGCGGACTTGCGGCAGGTTCACCAGTGGAATCGCGGTTTTATGCGCAACCCCACTTACGCCCGCTATGAGGGTACGGCCATTGAGATTGACCGGGCTATTCGCTTTATGGACGCCTGCGGGGCCGACTTTGACGCCCTGCGTTTTGTGGACCTCTACCTCAGCCATGAAGGGCTCATCCTCGACTACGAACGGGCCTTGACTCGCCAGGACGCCCGCACCGGCAAGGCTTACGCCACCAGTGCCCACATGCTGTGGATTGGGGAGCGTACCCGGCAACTGGACGGCGCCCACGTCGATTTTATGGCCCACATCGCCAACCCCATCGGCGTCAAACTAGGCCCCACAACCACCCCCGACAATGCCGTCGCCTTGGCGGCGAAACTCAACCCTGACAACCTTCCTGGCCGCCTCACCTTTGTCGCCCGCATGGGGGCGGGCAGGGTGCGTGACGTGCTGCCTGCCCTAGTCCAGCGCATCCACGATGAGGGTGTCGCCGCCACCTGGATTACCGACCCCATGCACGGCAACACCATCACATCTGACAACGGCTACAAGACTCGCCGGTTTGCTGACGTGCTCGATGAAATCCAAGGCTTTTTCGAAGTTCACCGGGCTGTGGGTACTGTTCCGGGCGGCCTGCACATGGAGTTGACCGGCGACGACGTGACCGAGGTGCTGGGCGGCACCGGGTCTATCGACGAGGCTGGTTTGGCCCGCCGTTACGAAACCCTGGTGGATCCTCGCCTCAACCATCAGCAGTCCCTGGAAACAGCCTTTCTTGTCGCTGAAATGTTGCAGGGGTTCTAGCAGCAGAGAAACCGCCGTGGCGCCGCAGTTTTGCGGGGGTGGAAACGTAAACTCGATGCGTGGCCGCTGTGGTAACTGATTCGATGATCGGCCGTCTGGTTGATGGGCGGTACGAGATTCGGTCGCGCATCGCCCGCGGCGGCATGGCAACCGTCTACCGTGCCCTTGACCGGCGCCTGGATCGGGAAGTGGCCGTCAAGGTGATGCACCCCCACCTGGCCGAGGGTGTGGACGGCGCCCAGTTTGTGTCCCGGTTCCGCCGGGAGGCTCGCGCGGCAGCCCGCCTAGCCCATCCGCGAGTGGTGGCCGTTTACGACCAGGGCAGGGACGGGGACACCAGTTATCTCACCCTCGAGTTTGTGCCAGGCACCACGTTGCGCCGCGACCTGCGCCGGGATGGCACACTGCCGCTGGGCCGCAGCCTGGACATTCTTGCTGAAACGTTGACGGCCCTGGCTGCCGCCCACCGTAAGGGTCTCGTCCACCGGGACGTCAAACCAGAAAACGTGCTTTTGGATGAGGACGGCCACGTCAAAGTGGCCGATTTTGGCCTGGCCCGTGCCGTCACCGAGGTCACCAGCACAACGACCGGAACTATTTTGGGGACGGTCGCCTACCTGGCCCCCGAGGTTGTCGCCAACGGCACCTGCGACGCCCGTACTGACGTTTATGCCGTGGGCATCCTCGCTTTCGAAATGCTCACTGGCACCCTGCCGCACGTGGGCGCCACCCCCATCCAAGTGGCGTTCGCTCACGTTCACGACGACGTTCCGGCCCCGTCTACGGTGGTCGACTGGATTCCAGCCAGCGTTGACGCCCTAGTCACAGCCTTTACGGCCCGTAATCCGGCCCGGAGGCCCGATGACGCTGCCGCAGCGTTGACGATGGTGCGGCGGGCCAAGCGCGACCTGGAAGCCCTTGACCCTTACCTTCTGTTGCGCCGCGCGGAACCTCCCGCCGACTTTGTGTCCAGTGACGATGACGTCCTCGCTTCCGGTGAGGTTCCCGCAGTCGACGGCATGGATTCGGGCAGGCTTGACGCTATCCCCACGGGCGCTTTCGACCAACCGTCCGCAGGCGATCTTGCCCTGCTTGACACGGGTCTGGCTGGCGGCAGCCCTGCTGCTGCGACGGAAGCGCCCAGCCAGGGGAGCGCAACTGACGCTACGGCGACAACCCGTCTAGTGGATCAACCCACCGTGGCTGTGCCGAAAAATCCGGTGAAGAGTTCAGCCAGCATCGCCGACCTTGACACCGCGGCCACCGGCGTCGGGGACGTGGATAGCCTGCAAGGCACTAGCGGCGACCAGGCCGCAGGCGGGCGTACCACACGTCGGCGCCGCCGTGGCCTCATCGCCGCCATCGTCACCCTGGTGCTGCTGGCTGCTGGTGGTGGCGGGGCCTGGTGGTGGTTCGCCAACGGGCCGGGCGCCTGGACTACCGTGCCCTACGGCATCGCCAACAACACTCAAGATGCTGTGGTTTCCCTGCTGAAAGCATCAGATTTGCAGGCGGAAGCCCTCACCGAATATCACGACACCATTCCTGACGGCACCGTCATTTCAGTGGAGCCAGGGGAGGGGCAACCTATCCGGCGTGGCGCCACAGTGACCTTGACCGTGTCTCAGGGCATCCGCATGGTCACTGTTCCTGACGGTCTGGTCGGCATGACCCAGGAGGATGCCGAAGCCGCCCTAGCGGAGGCAGACGTGCAGTTGGGCGACGTTCACACCGAATACTTCGATGACGTGCCGCAAGGCCAAGTCACCGCCGTCTCCCATGAGGCCGACGCCTCCATCCCTCACAACGAGGCAGTCAGTCTCACCGTGTCGGGCGGGCCAGCGCCAGTGACCTTGTCACAGCAGGTGGGACGTTCTTTCGATGCGGCTAAGGCCGCGCTGGAAGCAGACGGCTTGCAGGTGGAACGCGGCGACGATGAACACCATGACGCTGTTCCGGCAGGACAGGTCATCCGGCAGACCCCCGCCGATGGAACTGTTGTGCATCGCGGTGACACGGTGACGTTGACAGTGTCTTCCGGGCCGCCCATCGTCACAGTGCCTAACGTGGTGGGGTTGCGCACCCGCGACGCCCGCATCGCCTTAGAGAACGCTGGCCTGACGGTGGCTGAAAACCGGTATTTGGGCGGCCTGCTTGACACGGTCCGCTTCCAAGATGTCACCGACAAGGCCCCCAAAGGTTCCACCGTCACCCTAACTATTTGGTAAAACCGGTTAGGCAGCACGGTCTACGGAGGCTGCGGCGAGGTTGAGCAGCATCGTTTTGCCCGGCTCTTCCAGGTCGGCATTCGCCAAGCGGGCGGTGGCTGTCGTGTACAAGTCGTCAATGAGGGATTCGACGCTGGTCAGGGCGCCCGATTCGACGATGACGGCGCGCAGGTCGTCCACGTCGCTGTCGGTGAGGTCGGCGGCGCCCAAGCGGGAAACGATGAGGTTCCGTCCTGCCTCGCTGGCCCCGGCCAAGGTTCGGGCGATGAGCACCGTGCGTTTGCCTTCCCGCAGGTCACCCCCGGCAGGTTTACCGGTCACGGCAGGGTCACCGAAAACGCCGAGCACGTCGTCACGCAGTTGGAAGGCTTCACCTAAGGGCAGGCCGATTGCGTCCATGGTGGCGACTTCGGCGCTGCTGGCGC
>JAITCK010000131.1 GCA_031283115.1 Cellulomonadaceae bacterium
GACAAGGAGACACACCATGAGCGACCAACAGTCCACCAGCGGCGAAAACACTGACTACAAGGCCAAAATCGACACAGCCACACAATCCATCAAACAGGCCGTGACAGACGGTGTCGAAGCCGCCAAACCCATCTGGGAAACCAAAGTAGCCCCCGCCGTATCCCAAGGCGCAGGTAAAGCGAAAGACTGGACGGCCTCCACCGCCAAAACCGTCCACTCCAAGGCAGCCAACTTCGCCGCCGCCCCCGAAGAAGACAACGCCAAACGCATCGCCCACGGCGCCATCGAAATCGGTAGCGGCCTGCTCGGACTCGTCGGCGACGGCCTCAAATGGGTGGAAGAAAAGGCTGGCGCTGCCGCCAAACCTGCCGACGCCGCCGACGCGACAGACACCGCCGATGCAGCCGACGTAGAAGACTCGCCCGCCGAGTAGCGCCTCAACGTGCGCGCATCCCAGGCCGCATGGCCTTCGACGCGCGCGCCGTGAGGTATTTTCGCCCCGTGGCTACCCCCGTCCAAGATCCGATACGCCTGGAGCGGCGCCGTCGAGAACACGAACGCCAGCAGGTGCTGTTCTCGATCCTCATTGTGCTGCTTGTTGTCGCAACGATTTTCGCCGTCGCCATTTACACAGGAGCCATCGAAGCCCCCTTTGACCGCGCCTTCACCGCCAGCGAAGAAGAAACCGTCATCCCGCCCTGCCTGCCCGGCATCGACGGCAGCGACGACGGCCCACCCCCGCTGCCATACGACCAAGTAAACATCAACATTTTCAACGGGTCAGGCCACTCTGGTGTGGCGGCAGCCAACCGTAGCGTGCTCACCCAGCGCGGATTCACTGTAGGCGAGATAGGTGACTTCACTGCCGTCATCCCCTTCAGCGAACTGCGGTTCGGTGCCAACGGGATTGTTGCCGCCTACACGCTGGCCGCACAGTTCCCCGAAATGCGCCTGCGCCTCGACACCCGTGAGGATGCCACCGTTGACCTCATCGTTGGCGAACGGTACACCCGCCCCCTCGATGAAGAAGACGTCCCCCTGGCCTCCAACGAGCCCCTGCACAACCTCCCCAACTGCCAGCCCGCAGAATCCCTCACCCCCGTACCCGCACCCGTTCCCGCAGATGAAGAGGGCGACAGCGAGTAGAAGCAAACTGTAACGGGGCGGTTACTGTGCACGGTAGGGTGCGTGGCAGGGCAGGCAATGTCTGAGGCTGGGTTTAGCCTTCGACACATGACTACGCAAACACAGTCTCCACAGGGCTCACGCCCCACATTCGGTTGGACCCTCAAAGGTGACGGTCGCACGCTCGCCCCCGGCGATGTTGTCGCCCCCGACGAACGCCTCAGCTGGCCCCGCACTATCGGTATCGGCCTGCAACACGTTGTTGCCATGTTCGGCGCCACCTTCCTGGTTCCCCTGCTCACAGGGTTCCCGCCAGCGACCACCCTCTTCTTCTCCGCCCTGGGCACTATCGGCTTCCTGCTCATCACCCGCAACCGGGTGCCCTCCTACCTGGGGTCGTCCTTCGCTTTTATTGCCCCCATCACCGCTGCGACAGCCGCCCACAACGGCAGCCTCAACGTGGCCGTCGGCGGCGTGCTTGCCACCGGTATCACTCTGGCGATTATCGGTGTGGTGGTCCACCTGACAGGCGGCGGCTGGATCGACACCCTGATGCCCCCCATCGTCACCGGCACCATCGTCGCGCTGATCGGCCTCAACCTGGCCCCGGCCGCCTGGAACAACTTTTCCGCCGCGCCCATCACGGCTGTTATCACCCTAGCCGCGATCATCCTGTCATCAGTGCTGTTCAAAGGCTTATTAGGCCGCCTGTCCATCCTGGTGGGCGTGATTGTCGGCTACATCGCCGCCGTCATTCAAGGTCAAGTAGATTTCAGTGGGGTAGGCCAGGCCGGATGGATTGGCTTTCCCCAGTTCCACCACCCCGTCTTCGACCCCAACGTGCTGGGGCTCTTCCTGCCCGTGGTGCTGGTGCTGGTGGCCGAAAACGTGGGACACGTGAAATCAGTAGCCGCCATGACAGGGCGCAACCTCGACACAATGACAGGCCGCGCCCTGCTGGCAGACGGTGTAGGCACCTCGCTGGCTGGCCTGGGTGGTGGATCCGGTACCACCACCTATGCCGAAAACATTGGCGTCATGGCAGCCACCCGTGTCTACTCGACAGCCGCCTACTGGGTGGCAGCAGTGTTCGCCCTAGCCCTGTCCCTCTTCCCCAAGGTGGGCGAGCTGATCGCCACCATCCCAGTAGGCGTGCTGGGTGGGGCCGGAACCATGCTCTACGGCATGATCGGCATCCTGGGTGCCCGTATTTGGGTGCAAAGCCGCGTCGACTTCTCCTCCCCCATCAACCTGACCACGGCGGCCATTCCGTTGGTCATCGGCATCGCCAACTTCACCTGGGTCATCGGCGACCTGACCTTTGAAGGCATCGCCCTAGGCACCGCCTCCGCCCTAGTTATCTACCACCTGATGAAGTGGATTTCCCGGCTCACCGGCGCCCAACAAGAACCCGCCACCCCCGCAAGCGTGCCGGGAGGCAGCGAACTTGAACAGCCGTCAGGGCACTAACACCCCTGCCGCTACACGGGCCCTCGCCCGCATCCGTCAGGCCGCCACCTCCCTGGGCGGCCTGACGGTCGGTTTTGTTGCCGTACACCTGTGGGCCGTTCTTCGCGCTGAACGATGGTCGGGAGCAATATTCGGCGATGTTGACCTGTACGAATGGTGGGTACGCCACGGCCTAGCCGGTGGCGGCTGGCCCGTACTCGACTACCCCTGGGTATACCCGGTGGGAGCACTAGCCCCCATGACCCTCCCCGGCCTGTTCACCTCCACTACCCGCAGTTACCAGATCGCCTGGATGGGGATGGTGGCCGCCCTCAACGCAGTGGCCTTGTGGATGCTGGCGCGGCAGAAGAGGCGGGGCGCGGGCGCCTGCTGGTGGTGGCTGGGCTTCCTTGCCCTACTCGGCCCCATCTGGATAGGCAGGCTTGACGGGATTATCGCCCCCCTCATGCTCATCGCCCTCATCCACGGGGTGCGCCAGCCAGGAAAAACAGTATGGCTGGCCGTCACCCTGGCAACCCTTGGCGCCTGGATAAAAATTGCGCCTGGGGCCATCGTTATCGCTATCGCCGTATGCTCCCGGCGCCTACGCGACGCCCTGGCCCGCGTGGTCTTGCCGGGCATCCTTGTCAGCGCCATTGTCGTCAATCTTGCCCTCGCAGGGGGGGCAGGCAGCCGGGCCTGGGGTGTATTCGGCCAACAAGGCGTGCGCGGCCTGCAAGTAGAATCCGTGGCCGCCACCTGGTTCAGCTTGGCCCGCCTATGGAACCCCAGCGTGGCCTTCGGCTACAACCGGATGATCTTCACCTTCGAAGTGCAAGGCGACCAGGCTCAAACCGTCGCCGGGGCGCTGGATTCGCTGCTACTGGCTGCCATTGCCACCATTGCCCTGCTGACCTGGGTGGCCGCCCGTCGGCAACTCAAGTTCAGCCTGCCCGATGGGGACTCCCGGGCCGCTGAGGGTGCTGGGGGAACGGTGGACGTGCTGCTTGTGGGCACTATCACGCTGACAGCAGCCCTCATCGTCTTCAACAAGGTGGGCAGCCCACAGTTCCAGGCCTGGTTTGGGCCGTGCGTGGCTGCCGCCATTGCTTTTGCGACACCCGAAACCCGCCGATGGTGGAGGTTGCCGGGCGTCCTCGTGTTAGTCATTGCCCTGCTCACAGGGGCCATCTTTCCTGAAGATTACGGCCCCTTCCTTGACGGTACCCTGCGGATGATCGTCATCGCAGCCGCGAGAAACCTGGCCGTTGTCGCCCTCATGGCGTGGGGGGTGTGGCGGTTAGTGTGCCTGTGTCGTGTGCGTGAACGTCCCTGATTGGGCGAGCGCGCATCGTACATGAGGGGTCAAGGCGCTAATGTGGGCGTGTGAGCCGCGCGAAAAACTCCTACCCGCCCGACGAGTTCGACACTGCGCGCCTAGGCGACACCCCCGTTGGTGTCCATCGGGCACCGAGAAGTCGGGCCAGCAAAGTCCTCCCCTTCGTCATCACCGCCGTAGTCGGGGCAGGTCTGGCCGTGGGTGTAGTCGCCGCACTGGCCAACAACCCTGGCATCAGCAACCCGCTCACCAACATTGGCGCATCCTCGCCAGAACCCGACCCCGCCTCACCGTCACCCGACGTGTCCCCAGACGACGATGCCTCCGATGACGGCAGCAGTAACGGGGACGATGGCGCCAACCAAGACGCTGACGGGGGAGACGCTGCAGCACCAGCGCAAACCCCGCCCTCCACTGATGACCTGATCGCCAGCGCCAACCTGGCCGCCCACATCCGCGTGCTCAACGAAGCAGGCCCGCAAGGCGAAGCAGGGCGCGGAGTCCAGACCCTGGAAGCCCGCGGATTCACGCAGGTAGAACCAGGGAACTTCACCGGAGCCTCCGGTGTCACCGCCAACACCATCTGGTTCGCACCCGGCAATGAGGCCACCGCCCAAGCGGTAGCCGCCATCTTCGGCATCCCCGAAACCAACATTTCTCAGCAAACGCTCCGTGCCGGAGACATCGTCGTCGTCATCCGATCAGCCCTCAGCAACGGCAGCTAAAGGGAGCCCGTCAGGGCGCAAAAACAGCCTGGGTATTTGCACTCTCGAGGGGAGAGTGCCAGAATCGGCGTTAGCACTCTCGGGTGCCGAGTGATAACCCGGCCCCGCAGAGTCACCCATAAACCACCGGTCACCAGGTGAGACGTGGGTCGCGTGCGTGACATGAACGTGTGCGGCAGGCGTCGTCCGTCGCGGGCATCTGGAGGCCAACCAGGCACAAGCCACCACCGGAGGAAAACCGCATGGCTAAGATCATTGCGTTCAACGAGGAAGCTCGTCGCAGCATGGAGCGCGGGCTCAACCAGCTCGCCGACACTGTCAAGGTGACCCTGGGCCCCAAGGGCCGCAACGTCGTCCTCGACAAGAAGTGGGGAGCCCCCACCATCACCAACGATGGCGTGTCCATCGCTAAGGAAATCGAACTCGAAGACCCTTACGAGCGCATCGGCGCCGAACTGGTCAAGGAAGTTGCCAAGAAGACCGACGACGTCGCAGGTGACGGTACTACCACCGCTACCGTGCTGGCCCAGGCCCTCGTCAAGGAAGGTCTGCGCGTTGTCGCTGCTGGCGCCAACCCCATCGCCGTCAAGCGTGGCATCGAGAAGGCTGTCGAAGCCGTCACCTCCCAACTGCTTGACTCCGCCAAGGAAGTTGAGACCAAGGAAGAGATCGCCGCTACCGCCGCCATCTCTGCTGGTG
>JAITCK010000137.1 GCA_031283115.1 Cellulomonadaceae bacterium
GCCGGGGGCGCTGCTGGGCCTGCACGGCAATAACAAGTCCGACGACGAGATTGGACTCGCCCTCGATGAGGGATTCGGCCAGATTATTGTCGATTCCCTGGGGGAGATTGACCGTGTTGCTGACCTGGCTGCCGTGCGGGGGGTCATCGCCCCCGTGTTATTGCGCCTGGTCACGGGCGTTCATGCGGGCGGGCACGAATACATTTCTACCGCCCACGAGGATCAAAAGTTTGGCCTGAGTGTCACCCCGCCACGCGACGGCGGCGACAGCCCAGCGATGGAGGCGCTGCTGCGTATCCTGGCCCGCCCCAGCCTGCGCCTGCTCGGCCTGCACTCTCACATCGGCTCGCAGATTCTCGAGGTGGAAGGGTTTGCTGTTGCCGCCCGCGCCGTACTGCAACTGCGATCTGACCTCGCTGGGCGTACCGGCTACCTGATGGAAGAGGTCGACCTGGGTGGCGGCTACGGCATCGCCTACCTACCGGGGGAGCCGACGCTGGACCCGCGCCAGGTTGCCACATCCATCGCCGCTGCCGTCGGCCACACCTGCGCCGACCTGGGCACCCCTGTCCCGCGCATCTCCATCGAGCCTGGCCGCTCCATCGTCGGGCCTGCCGGGATGACCCTGTACACGGTTGGTGCCGTCAAGCCCGTCACCGTCGCAGGCGAGGCCTCGCAGTCCGGTGACGGTGCGACCGGCGACGACGGCGCTGAACCCTTCCAGCGTCTCTACGTTGCGGTGGACGGCGGCATGTCTGACAACATTCGCCCAGCCCTGTACCAGGCCGTCTACCATGCCGAACTGGCCAACCGCGTGTCGTCGGCCCCGCTGGTTCGTGCCCGCATTGTCGGCAAGCATTGCGAGTCCGGTGACATTCTCATCCATGACATCGACCTCCCGTCCGACATTGGCGCCGGAGACCTTATCGCTATTGCCGCCACCGGCGCCTACGGTCGCTCCATGGCCAGCAACTACAACCTCCTGGCCCGCCCCCCCGTCATCGCCGTGCGCGACGGTGAAACACGAGTGCTGCTCCGCCGAGAAACGGTCGCCGACCTGCTGGCCCTCGACGAGGGTTAGCAGGTTATGTCGTGCTTCAGATGATGTTCATCGCACACAATGCCCGAAGTGACACGGCTACTCGAAAAAGTCCTCGTCAATCTCGATAACGTCATAGGTCTGCTTGACCTGGACGCCGACGCGATACTTAATCATCAGGCGCGCGAGACGCTCACCGTCAATAAGCACAACACGAGAAAAGCAGAATAGGCCATCAGATGGGTGGTGACCGGTACTGATGGGCGGTCGGTGGGATACTGCTGGTATGCGATTGACGCGACTGGGACATGCCTGTGTCCGGCTTGAAGGTGGACAGGGGGACGTTGTTGTTATCGACCCTGGCAACTTTACTGATGTGGGGGCGGCATTTGAGGGGGCCGATGCGGCGTTGGTGACGCATAGTCACCGAGATCATCTCGATGTTGAGGCTGTCGTGGCTGGGTTGGCTGCGCGGCCTGGGCTGGTTGTTTACTGCGATGCCGTGTCGGGGGAGATGTTGCGCGACGCGGGCGTTGACGCCGGGCAAGTGAGCGTCGTCCAGCCGGGCGATACCTTTGCCGTGGGCGCATTTGCTGTGAAGGTCGGCGGCGGCACTCACGAGATTGTCCACAAACTCATCCCGGCCATTGTCAATGTCACCTTCCTTATCGACGATGGAAGCGGCAGTGTCTACCATCCTGGCGATTCCTTCGACGCGATGCCGCAGGAACGTCGCCCATCATCAGACGGCGACGGTCACCGACAGCCCTCCGTTCTGCTGGTTCCGGTCTCTGGCCCCTGGCTCAAACTCGCGGAGTCCATCGACTTTGTCCGCAACAATCCGTCCGACATTGTCATCCCCATTCACGACGCCCTCAACTCTGACGCCGGACAACACATGGTGGATGCCCGCTTAGCCGACTTCAACTTCGTCGGCCCAGGCCGCCGCCACGTCCGCCCGCCTGTGGGCGAGTCGGTAGATCTGCTCGCAGCATGAACCGGACAGCCAAAGTCGGCCTAGCCGCCCTAGTTGCAGCCCTGATGGCGGTCGGCGGCGGATACGGGGCTGGAGCGGCCATCCACCACGTCGGAACCCTGCCGGACGCCGTCACCGCGACCGCGCAACCGCACGTCGTCGCAGACAAGAAACACCCGCCCAAACCGGCCCCGCCCAAACCAGTCGAATTTACGATAGTCGGGGTTGGGGACGTGCTCCTACACGAGCCGGTAAACCGGTCGGCTGGCCGGGCTGGCCCCCTCGACTACAGCCCCCTGCTAGCTGGCCTAGACCCCTGGATTCGAGGCGCTGACCTAGCAATCTGCAATTTTGAAACCCCGGTGGCCCCGCCCGGGCAAGCCGTCACCACCTACCCAGTGTTCGGGATCCCCGCCCAAATCGTCACCGACCTGGCCGACCAAGGCTGGGACGGTTGCTCTACCGCGTCGAACCACACCCTGGACCGGGGGGTTGCCGGGGTCACCGCCACTCTGGACACCTTCGATGTCGCCCACCTGGGCCATGTCGGGTCTGGCCGGACCGAGGCTGAAGCCAACTCCCCCCAGATCTACCAGATTGTCCGCAAGGACAGGACCATCACCATCGCCCACATCGCCATGGCTTACGGGACTAACGGCATTCCCATTCCGGCGTCCGCTCCTTGGGCTGTCAACATCATCGACACCGACTGGGCTATCGGCCAGGCCGTGGCCGCCCGCCAAGCCGGAGCCGACATGGTGGTCGTCTCCATGCATGACGGCGTTGAATATCAGGCCACCCCCACCCAAGAGCAGTTGTCGTCCGCGCAGGCCCTGGCCGAATCTGGTCAAGTCGATCTGGTGATCGGCCACCACGTTCACGTCCCGCAACCCATCGTCAAACTGGATGGCGGCCCGCGTGGTGAGGGCATGTGGGTGGCTTACGGGTTGGGCAACTTCCTGTCCAACCAGTCGTCGGCCTGCTGTGCGGCGGCCACGTCCAACGGCATTTTGATGACGGCGACTGTTATCGCCCAGCCAGGGCAGCCGCCGCAGGTTACCGGCGTCACCTGGACGGCCACCACCGTCGACATTAAGGCTGGCCACCGGATCCGGGTCATCTCCGACGCGATCAATGAGCCGGGTGCTGGCACCTTGTCGGTGGCTCAACTGCAGGCTCGACGGGACTTGGTCGCCGGGGTTGTCGGTGATGTTGCGCCGGAGCGCACCAGCCCGCCAACCCCCGCCCCCGGAGTGACCGTGACTGTAGTTCCCAGAGAAACACCGCAGTAGGGTGTGACCTGGCTGGTCAGGCCGGGCAACCTTGTACCCAAACCTGGCCGGTCAGGCCTGGGTGCCGCCTACCAGGGCCGGTTACTACGCCGTCGGTTAACCTTTTTACCGACGATAGCGCCCAGGACGAAGGCTGCAGTTGGTGACATGCCCCGCCGCTGCGACCCAGCATATGAAGGGGCCGCAACCGGAGCGAAGTCAGCAGGGACAGTGCGGTAGTAGGCGACTCGAGCCTTTTTCACCTGCTTGGCCCAGCCTTTCGGCATTTCAAAAACAATCTTCATGGTGATGACAATGCTTTCATCCGGACTGGCCAGGGCAGTTTCGAGAGTGTCAGCGAAATTTCGCGTCCACAGGCGCAGGGTGTCAACGGATGAAACCAGCCCGGCAAGTAGGACGTCAACCAGCTGACGCAAGGCTGGGTTGAAACTGTTGCCCAGCCGGTGCACCCGCATCCCACTTTCGATAAGTTGCCGGTAGTTGTCCATGATGCCGTAAGCCTCGGCCGCGATGGCGTCAGGATTGCCGGGCTGACCAGGCAGGCCGAAAGCCGACGAGGTGGTGGCCGAATTGAATTGATGTTCCAACTGTTGCACAAGCGTGCTCATCGAACTCATCACATCTGAAATGGTCCGGTCAACATGACTGCGGGTCACGTGGGGCAAATCCGGTTGAGGGGTTGGCGGGCTGATCAGCGTTTGATATTGTGGTTCGATCCGGTCCTTTTCGCCGAGCAGCCGGGCCGCAAACAGTAGGTACTCCCAGCCTGGTGGCTGGTCTGCTACCAGGCTGGCAACTCCGGCCTCGGTTCGCGGCACGGTTAGCGGTTGGGTGGGGCTGTTGCCGGGCATGCCTCGACTCTACGACAGGCCACCGACGGTAGGTTGCCGCATTGTCGAACACCTGGAGGCGCGTCGCGGCTGGTACCCGGTCGTCAACGATGCGGCAGGCAGCAGCGACGAAACCATCGCCTGGTGGTTCGACTCCTGCACGAATACGTTGTGGATAACTCGTTCCGCGGAGACAAAACCTGGCACTTCGTATGGGTAGCCACATCTAGGCTCTGGCCGTGTCTTGATGTGGCTATCTCCTAGTTATGGTCGAAAGATTCTCCGACACGTACTTATGGAAGCGCATTAATCCTCTCAACCACGGCGACGAGACTCTCGATTGACTTACGAAGTTCCTCGGGTTTGACAGGGTCGTTTTCAGTATTCTCGGGGTGGTGGATGCTATTGCGGACGTACATAGGCAAGGTAACCTTTGTCGAGTTTAGCGAAGGAGTTCGTATCCAGGTCTTGGTTTTGGAGGTGCCTTCGCCCTCCAAGTAGGAATCAATTTCTTTTTCTCTGGCGGCCTGTCCGTCGGTCTTCTGCGCCTCGATATGACGCTGGATATGCCCGTACAACTCGTTGTGAAAGTCGTTGCTGCACACCTCGAAGGCGCGGTAGTTGATTTCACCCCATGTTGGCTCGCCCTGGCCAAACAAGCCAAACCTGGTCGATGGGTCGATTCGCCGGTCAGGCCCCTTCCCCGCAAGCACCGTGAGCAGATGGCTCTGAGGGTCGAACCTGCGGATGAGGTACGGGGAGTGGGTAATGATGAATACTTGCTCGCGCTTACCGATGCTGCTGAGCGCTTCGCCGAGTTTGAGTTGCGCGCTCGGGTGGAGCCAGGTCTCGGGTTCATCCAGCATGAGGATGAGCGGGGTGGGATTACTCTCATCAAGAAGCGCGACTGACCTTGCGTAGAGTTGGATAATCCCGAGTGCAATGGCTCGTTGCATACCTGTTCCCTTGCCGTCGACCGGGGTTTCCGCAGTGCCGTCGTCAACATGCAGACGTCCTTGCTTCATGAATATAGAGGCGTCAGGAAGTCCGAAGTCGAAACGATAGTTGGCCTGACCATATTGCTCGTCAACAAGTTGCTTGATTCCGTCGGCGAGTTTCGTTGTCTCCGTCAAGAACGAACCCTCCTTGTCGAGCGAGAAAGCCTCCTCGTGAGCCTTGGCAAGCGCCTTCCATTTATCGGTCTCTACGAAGTTCTTAAATGACGAGTCGAGTAACCGCCCGAGTGTTTTTGTATTGGCGAAGTCGATGTAGTCTCCGGGTTGAGCATCTGCCCATACTGCCTCGAAGTCGAAAATGGCTTTAACTTTGGCATCAATACCCGTGACGTTCTCAAACTGCTGCCTCTCAGGGTGCCAGAAACATACCGTCTTCACATCCAACTGCTTGGGCTTACCTGCCTGAGTAATCGTTCGAGGCTCGCTGCTACGCTCAAGGCGAAGCACGTGTTG
This sequence comes from Cellulomonadaceae bacterium, assembly GCA_031283115.1. Taxonomy (GTDB): domain Bacteria; phylum Actinomycetota; class Actinomycetes; order Actinomycetales; family Cellulomonadaceae; genus Xylanimonas. The sequence continues at coordinate 5,607 of JAITCK010000137.1, forward strand.
ACCGTCATCATCGAAGGTGAAGTCCTTGAGTACCTTGAACTTCTCCTGCGCGACGAGTTCTTCCACACCATCCGCGATGTCGACCTCAACCCTCGTTGGCCCGGTCGCGGTGGAGCAATAGAACTTGTCTGGAGTCCACTTCGTCGCGGACGGCCCCTCGAACAAGAACAATAACGCCTCAAGTACCGTCGACTTGCCACTGTTGTTGTCGCCAACGAAGTAGTTGACCCCAGGTTTCAGGTCGAACCGGTATTCCCCGCAGAAACTCTTGATATTTTCTACTGTGACGCTTCTGATATACATGGCAACTCCGTCTGTCTTACCCTTAGAGTGTGGGAATAACCCAGAATGCCCAAAGGTATCGACGACCTATGACACGACAGGCCGATATGGCGCGTAACCATCTGATGAGGGCATGCTTGCTGTCAGTTTCAGAGACACGCCGGGCGATAGCGTATCCACCAGGTTCACCCGGTGCTATACCCCATACACCTCCGCTTGGCGGTGATTTCCACGCAGGCGTCCATCACGCCGTCGATAAACTCGTGGTGGCCTGCGCCGAAGGTCAAGCCGTCCTACGTATCCTCGCGGAGTGAAGTCCAGTGTCTGTCTCTTGCCTGTAATCAAGAGCGTGCCCTGACGCATCCGGCGTGACCAGCCCGGCCTCGTAGGCGGTGATGACCAGTTGGGCGCGGTCGCGGGCGTGGAGTTTGGCGAGCAGGCTGCCGATGTGGGTTTTGACGGTTTTGATGGAGATGGTCAGGGTGGGCGTCTTTGAGGAGGAAGCCGCTTGGCCCCGGCCCGCAGGGCGCCGTAAACATAATCGTCCAGGTCAAACATCCTGAGGACGAGAACCTGCGTACCGATCAACGCAGGGTCGGCGGTGATGGTGGCGGTCGCGGCGATGCCGTCACTGCCGGGCGTCCGAATGTCCATGAGGATGATGTCGGGGCGCAGCGTCCGGGCCAGCGTCGCAGCCTCAGAACTCGGCATGATGTACGGATTGCTTGACGATTGGGTTACCGAGCAAGTTGTTAGCCCAACAGCGGTAGGTAACGTCATCTCCCTATCTGACTGGAAAACCCGCCGAGTCGCTGCACCATGAGGTGCAGCCCATGTGACATGCAGACGAATCTGACATAAGGTTGCCTTATGGATTTGGTGTCGGAGTATCGGCAAGCGCAGAGTGATGAGGCGGCTGCGCGGTTGCGACGGGCTGCGGCTCTGCGTGGGATGAGCGTCGAGGGAATGTCGCAGTCGCAGATTGCGCAGGCGTTAGGGGTCAGTCAATCTGCCGTGAGTCAGCAGATGCGGACGGCAGCCGATATCGCTCAGGCCGCGCCTGAGGCTGTCATCAATGCTGCTGCCGGAACGGTGAAGCAGGTGGCAGAAAAGCGCGGCTTTACCCGTCTGGCCGTTTTTGGGTCGGCGGCTCGTGGCCAAGCCCGGCCTGACTCAGACATTGACCTGCTTGTCGAGCCTCCCCAGGGCGCTACCATCCTTGACCTGCTCGACCTCAAAGACCGCCTCGCGGCCATCGTCGGTCGTGCCGTCGACCTTGTCACCTATGGTGGCCTGAAACCCACTCTTGACGATGACATCCTCGCCGAGGCGGTGCCCCTGTGATGGATCGGAAAACCGCGAAAGAACTTCTCCACATCCGCGACTGGCTGTCCCACGCCGCGCAGATTGTTGACGGCGGGCAAGTCGCCTACAACTCGTCCATGCTCGCACAAGAGGCAGGCGACTCACTGTTGATGAAGCTTGGCGAAGCCTGCCGCCGCCTAGACCACATGGGGTTCACCGAACCGTCAGGCGTCAACCTTGCCGATGCTATCGCTACCCGAAACTGGGTGATACACCGCTACGACAACATCGACCGCGACCTCACCTGGCACACCCTCGCCACCAACCTCCCCCAATGGCAGGCCGCATTCGCCTCCCTCTTCACCGAAGCAGAAGCCGCCTTACGTATCTGCGTGGACTGAATGACACTGATTTTGGTTCAGGCTTTCGTCCCGGTTTCGTATCCTGCTGGTTTCGAGTTCTTTGCGGCAACGTGATGCCTCATCAGAAACGGTCTACTTTCTTACTGCCGTACCACGCACCTCCTGCTGCTTCGAGCGCTGTCAGCACATCGTTGAGGGTTGCGGTCGGTCGGTTCATTGCGCGGGCCTGACTGTAGAGCGCCTCGATTGTCCCGTGAGGGTCAAGGTCGAACTCGTCAAGGAGGAAGTCGTCGGGCGAGGTTGCGTGAAGGTCAAAGGGCCGCAATGCATCATCAGGGAAGTTGTGGAGGTTAGACGTGACGATCACATCGGCACGGCCACTGACCGCTGCCGCAACGACATGACGGTCGTTGGGGTCAGGCAGCGTGATGCCGTCAAGCAGCGACTCCCAACCGTCAACATGTGCGCCCTCGAAAGATTCATTCATGGTCCGAAACCGGGCGTCGACGCGAGCAGAGCCTAGGTCAGTGCGAACCGTCAAGATTGCTTTCCGTGCCTCAGCAAGGCCCCGGTCGCTCCAGCGGGCGATAGATGCCGCGCTCCGCCAGGCGCAGGAGCGTGTCAGCCAAGGCGACCGGAACCATGACGGCCGCATCAAGGAAGGCAGAGAACAAGGTCAAGAGTCATTCCCCGCGACGCGCTGCGGCGAGCGCCTGACGGTAATCGTCAGCCTTTGCTTCGTATAGGCCGTCCTCAACACTTTGGCGGGTCATCTCGCCTAGGCGAAGGTCTCGCTCCACTTTTCGGCGTTCGCGGTAGTTGAGACATCACTGAGGCGAAGGCGGCGGTGACGCCCTGTGCCGGGCACCTCGTAGGCTATCTGGTGATCCTTCAACAACTTGACCAGGGTTGGTCGGTTGATGTCGAGGAAGTCTGCCGCTTGCTGCGTGGTGAGGCGTTGACGCATCCGGTGTGACGAGCCCGGCCTCGTAAGCAGTGATGACGAGTGGGGCGACGCCTGGCCAGCCGGGCGTTCTCGGTACGGTCACGCGGGTGGATGGGGAGCCGTGACCGGGCAGAAGGTGAGGGTGGCGGTGAAGAGGTCGCCAGTGACGGTGATGGTCAGGGTGCCACCCATGAGTTCCATGAGGTTTCGGGCGATGTAAAGGCCCAGGCCAGACCCTTCGCTGGTGCGGGCTTGGTCGCCGCGGATGAACTGTTCGGTGAGAGCATCGGGGAGTAAGTCGATGGGTTGGGCGGAAGTGTTTTTTATCGTGATGGTGGGGTTGACGGGCGCACCGATTTCCACGAAGACCCGCGTCCCCGGCAGGGCGTAGGCGGCAGCGTTGGCGAAGAGGTTGTCAAGGACGCGCCACAGCAGGGTCGGGTCGGCGTCCGCCAGGAGCCGGGATGCCGATCCCGCCTCCGTCCCTGGCCCCGACTCCGCCTCCGGGCGCCTGTCATCGCGGCGAATGACCAGATCCATCGATAAATTCTCTAAGATGCCGGCGTATTCGCCGGATATTTGCCCGATGATTTCCGCTAAGTCGATGCGCTGCATAGCCACGTCAACATTTCCGCTGGCTGTTTTCGAGGCGGCCAGCAAGTCGGAAATGAGCACTTTGAGGCGGGCTGATTTGCGGTCCAGCACGTCAAGGTATTCAGCAGCCTGCTCACCATCAAGCGGAGTCCGTTTCAGCAAATCAACATAGTTGATGATGGAGGTCAGCGGGGTGCGAATATCGTGCGAGACGTTAGTTATCAACTCAGCCCGGAATCGCTCACTGGCAACCCGGTCCTCATTGGCCCGCTCGTATTGACCTTCCAAGCCCAAGATAAACCGGCAGATATAGGCGATAGCGCACAACATCACCCCAGTCAGAATAAAAGGCTGCCAGCCGGAAGCCGTCTGCACTGCATGGCCACCAACCCAGACTTGATGCAGCAGATCGTTTGCCAGGGCAACCAGGTAACCCAGGGTAATGGCAAGCAGAACAGCAATGGCGGCTCCAATAAGGCGACGCAGCGGGGAAAACCGGCGCAACAAAGTGGCCCAGGCAAAAAGTTGCGCTTTATCCCGCAGGCGGGCCACCGCTTCGAGGAGCACCGCCATCGTCACCGCATAGGTCAGCACCGCCCACACCATGGGGAGGCTACCGACAAACACCTCACCCAAGCCGATAATCCACACCGTCATCGCCGCGACAACCAGGACCGTCATATCCAGTGTCCGCCAGGGGAGCCGCTGCCCCCGTCCCCTCCACCACACCGACGCGACCAGGGCGGCCAGGCTGGCAACCAGCACCCCGACAGCCACCGGAAGGGTCATCGTCACGACAAGGAAGCCGACCCGTCGGGCATAGCCATACGACAAGTCCCGCATCATCTGGTCAGCGGCCAGAAACCCCGCGATAAGAGCCGCAACCTGTGTGATCGGAGAGCGCGCCACCCGCATCAAAAAAGCCGACATCGTCACTGACGTTTCGCCACCTTATATCCAAACCCGTACACGATGGTGAGGTATTCGGGCTCGGACGGGTTGATTTCAATCTTTTCTCGAATATGTCGAATATGAACCGACACGGTTTTGGGCACGTTGAAGGCTTGCTCGCCCCACACTGCTGCGTAAATCTGTTCGGAGGAAAAGACCTGTTCTTGATGAGTCATCAGCAGGCGGAGTATCCGAAACTCGGTGGCCGTCAAGGGAGCGTCCCGTCCATCGATGGTGACCCGTTTCGCGGTGTCGTCCAGAACCAGGCCGCCGGTCTGATACACGGTGCTGACCTCCGATGCCGGTGGCGCATCCGTGGCTACTGCTGGCGCGTTCGTCATGCCGCCCAGCCGGGCATAGCGGCGCAGCATGGCGTTGGCACGGGCCAGGAGTTCCACCGGGTTGAAAGGCTTGGTCAGGTAGTCGTCGCCGCCCATGGTCAGGCCCAGCACCCGATCCGTATCCTCCCCCTTAGCGGAGAGGAACAAGATAGGCACGTTGCTGGTTCGCCGCAGGGTCACTGCCGCCTGAATCCCATCCATCCGCGGCATCATCACATCGAGAATGACCAGGTGAATCGGCTGGCTGCCCCCGGCCTCCACCGCTGCCACCGCCTCACAGCCGTCGGCAGCCTGGACTACCTGGTAGCCGCCCTGGGTCAGGTAAATGTCCAGGGCTGCGCGGATATCTGCGTCATCATCACAGACCAGAACGGTGTAGACCACGCCCGTATTCTCCCTGATGCTTCGCGGGATTTTCATCAAGCCGAACCACCCGACGGGCAGGCTTGCGTCAGATATTCCTCCAAGACGAGACCCTGGCCCGTCATCGCTGTCGCGTGCGCTTGTCCGACGAAGCGGAAATGCCAAGGCTCCGCCGCAACACCCGTGATCGGCTGTTTTCCCTCCGGGTACCGCAGAATGAGCCCGAAGCGGGGGGCGTTGGCGGCCAGCCAGCGACCCTCCGGCGAAGCACCCAGGTCAGCCTTCGGAATACCCGTCGCCATGATGTCCGCCGCTAAGCCCGTCTGATGCTCGCTGTGCCCAGGTGGCAGCACGTAATCGCGCCACTGGTCGCCGAACCGCTGTGGGCCTTCATCCCAGAGTTGTTGCTGAGAGGCGGCGCTGCGGAAGCCAGAGCTGACGGTAAACGGCCCCACACCCTCGGCCCGTGCGGCAGCAAACAAGCCAGCCACAGCATCAAGCGCTGTCGGACGCAGGGAAATGCCGTCCAACATGACGGGAACCATCGGCGAGGCCGCCACCAGATCCCTCGGCTCACCATCGGCCGGATGATCCCGATTGACCAGCACCAACAGGCCCGCAGGGTCTGTGCACCCGGTCGCCGTCGCCGCATCAGACCACGACACAAGAGACTGCACCGCCTCCGCGATAGCGCCGTGATGGATGGCAACCCCGGACACCAGCGCCGACGCCAGCCCCCCGACGATAACGGCCCGGACGACCCGTCGCGCCCTTCGCCGCCGTGCCCGTGGAGGCTGCGTTACTGCGGGGACGCTCGCTGCGCGAGTGTGGGCTGGTGGGGCAGCGGGTGGGTACGACGGCGGATAGGTGGGCGGGCGCTGCTGGTCGGTGGACGTCACGATGCCCTTCTTTCTCAACGGTGGACTACTGCTGTTGAGAAAGACGGTATCGACCCCATCTTCAGGCCAGTTTGCAGACCGTCAAAGGTCTGTCAAAGGTTGTTGTTCCGTCCCCGTTGGGCCGACGGCACTCGGCATCACGTCCGGCGCGGTTGCGGGCGAGACTTCGCAGGCGGTGATGACGGGTTGGGCGCGGTCTCAGGTGAGACCTCGTCGAGGAAATCGGTGACGACGTGGGTGAAGCGCAACGGATCGTCGAGGGGGAGGCCGTGGGTGGCGTCGGGGACGATGAGGCAGCGACCCGCAGGGAGAGCATCAGCGATGAGGCGGGTGTGGGATTCCCTGATGACATCGTTCTGACCTGCGGCGATGAGGGCGGGCGCTGTGACGGCGGCCAGTGACGCCGGGGCGATGCGTGGCTGGGAGGTCATCAGGCCGACGATCTCTGCCGTGGCGTGCAGGCGACGACGGGTCTGCCCGCAGGTGAGGAGACTGGCAGCTCGCAGTCGGAACCAGCGCAGCCAGGTTTTCACCAGCAGCACAGGCTTGACGCCGGTGGGGACAATGTTGGCCCCATAGGTGACCAACGACCGGACACGGCCCGGATGCGCCACGGCGAAAGCGAGGGCGATATTCCCGCCGTCAGAAAAGCCGACAACGTCAACCTGGTCGATAGGTTTGTTGCCGCCGTTTCTGACGGCGGCGTACAGGGCGTCGAGAACGGCCGCAAGGTCATCAGCGCAGCGGTCGATGGTCAGCGGGCCATCGCCTCGGGCCGATTGACCATGACCGCGTGTGTCAACGGTGACGACCGTCCGCCCGGCAGCAGTCAGTACGGGCACGATGGGGTCGAAAATGTGGTGGTCTTCCCCGTTGCCGTGCAGCAGCACGATCACTGGCGTCGGTGTGCTCGATGTGTCCGGCGCCGTCCGGCGCTTGCCTGTCGTCGTCGGAGCCTCGCCCGCTGTAGCAGCCTCAGCCCTCGTCACATCCACCCGCAGGCCGTCAAT
>JAITCK010000202.1 GCA_031283115.1 Cellulomonadaceae bacterium
TGTCGCTGCACCCCAGTTCGACGACACCACCTTCGACCACCCCGTCTCACAGTCCGCAGTCACCGGAGCCGCCATCAACGCTGGCATTGACGACTCCAAGGTGGAAGCCGCTGAAACCTTCATCCGCTTCCTCGCCGGAGAAGAAGGCGCCAAAGCTATCGCCGGCCTGGGTCTGGTTCCCCCCTTCACCAATGACGCCGTCATGGACGTCATGTTCTCCGTAGCCGGAATGCCCACCGACGACGTCTCCCGCCAGGCCATCTCCAACGTGGACGGTCGCATCGCCTTCCCCGTCAACCCCAACACCCCCATCGTCGTGCAAATCCTTGAAGACCTGCACTCTGCGGTGATGACCCACTCGGTCAGCATTCAGGACGCTATCGCCCAGGCCAACAGCCGGTTCACCAGCGAAGCCACCAACTGACCTGCACGCACACCCTGACAAGGCGAGACCGGAACACCCTTGACCGGCCTCGCCTTGTCAAGGCGCGTCGCCACCCCACATCGCACCTGGAGGTTCACATGACAGTCACGTCCCTTGACGCGACCGCCGGAAAAGGCAGCCTGCCATCATCGGCAAGCGGCACGCCAACGGCGCCCGCACAAAAACGCCGGTCTGGCGCCAAACTCAAACTGCGCAACACGGCCATCGGCTGGAGTTTCATCCTGCCCAACTTCGCCGGATTCGCCATCCTCACCCTGGTTCCCATCATCACCATGTTCTACATGTCGCTGACCGACTGGAACATTTTTGGTGCCTCCAACTTTGTGGGCCTGGCCAACTACCAGCGTCTGCTCGGTGATCCCAGCTTCCGCACAGCCATGGGAAACACCTTCTTCTACGCGATCATCCACGTGCCCGTCACCCTGGTGGCGTCGCTGGCCCTAGCCCTGCTGCTCAACCGCAAGATTCGCGGAGTAGCCTTCTTCCGCACCGTGGCCTTCTTTCCCTACATCACGTCCATCGTGGCTATCGCCGCCGTGTGGAACATGCTGTTCAGCCCGGAAGCCGGACCCATCAACCAGCTGCTGTCCGCCTTCGGGGTAGAAAACCTGCCCGGCTGGACGGTGTCCACCACCTGGGCTATGCCCGCCATTCTCATTGTGCAAACCTGGCGGTTCATGGGCTACTACATGCTGTTATTCCTGGCTGGCCTGCAAACCGTTCCAGCCGAACTCTATGAGGCCGCCCGCATGGACGGCGCCAAAGCGTGGAGCCAGTTCTGGCATGTCACCCTGCCCTGCCTGCGCCCCACCACCTTCTTTGTCACCGTCATGCTGTCCATCAACGCCTTCCGCGTATTCGACCTAGTCATGGTGATGACTAACGGCGGGCCCGGTCAGTCCACCCTGGTGCTGTCGCAGTTCATCTGGCAGCGAGGCTTTGAACAAAACCAGTTCGGTTACGCCTCAGCCGTCGCCGTAGTCCTGTTCGCCATCTGCATCCTCATCACCATCATCCAATTCTTCTGGAACAAGAAGCGGGAGGCCTGACATGTCTGTGTCAACTGAAATCCGTGTCGCCGTTGAAACTCACGTCTCCGGTGCACAAGCGCCTGGCCGCAAACGTGCCGCCGCCGCATCCGTCTCCCTGCGCCTGCTCGGCTACATTGCCCTGGCTGTCGCCTCGGTTGGCCTGCTGCTTCCCTTCGTGTGGATGCTGGTCTCATCACTCAAACGCAACATTGACGTGTTCACCGTGCCCATCCAATGGATTCCCGACCCGGTGGTCTGGGAAAACTACCTGACCATCTGGCAGCGCACCAACATGGGCACTTGGCTGGGTAACACCCTGTTCATCTCCGTAATTGTCACCGTGTTGCAGGTGCTTACCGGCGCTTTTGCTGCCTACGGGTTTGCCCGCGTGCGCTTCCCTGGCCGTGACATTCTCTTCCTGGCCTACATCGGCACCATCGCGGTGCCCTGGCAGGCCATCATGATCCCCCAGTTCATCATGATGTCCAACTGGGGTTTGGCCAACACCCGCTGGTCCATCATCCTGCTTCAAGCCTTCGGCGCCTTCGGCGTGTTCCTGATGAAGCAGTATTTCGAATCCATCCCCGAATCCCTCAACGAGGCCGCCCGTATTGACGGGCTCAACGAATACGGCATCTGGTGGCGCATCATGATGCCCCTATCCGTGCCCGCTATCGCGTCGCTCACCCTGCTGACCTTTGTCAACACCTGGAACGACTTCCTTGGCCCCCTGCTCTACCTGCGCGACAACTCCCTGTGGACCGTGCAAGTAGGTTTGCGAACCTTCATCGGCCAGTTCGCCAGCGAACACGCCATGATTATGACCGGGTCTGTCCTGTCAGTGCTGCCCATCGCCATCATCTTCTTCCTGGGCCAACGCTACTTCGTTGAAGGCATCGCCTCGACTGGCGTGAAGGGCTGATCAGGCAATGAACGGCACGACAACAGGGCAGCAGTTCCGGGCTTCACAACCTGGGGCAGCCCCCCAAGGGCGCATCTTCAACCACGAGTTGTATGAACTGGCCTTCGGCACCCTCTACACGGGCCTGGCCACCAACCTCATGCTGGTGATCGCCTGCCTCCCCCTCGTGATGTTGGTCATCACCACCGACCCGGCCTCCTCCTGGCCGGTGCTGGCCTTGACATCGGTTCTGGTTGCGCCCGCCCTGGTGGCAGCCTTCACCGTGTTTCACCGCTACTCCACTCGCAACACCACCCAAGTAATCCGCACCTTCTGGCGAGCCTGGTGGCAGCACCTTCGCCGATCCCTGGCCATCGGCGCCACGACCGCTGCCGTGGTCACCGTCGCAACCCTCAACACCCACTACCTGCTGGGCTCTGACGGGACTGCGTCGCCAGCCGTCGGCGCTGCCGCAATCCCCTTACAAGTGACGATCAGCCTACTTGCCCTGGTCACCGCTGTGGTCGCCCTGGTTGCTGTACCGGAAGTTCCGCACATGCGGCTACGGCACCTATTACGGACCTGTCTGCTGCTGGGTGTCCGCCGCTGGTACCTCACCATGCCTTCGCTGGCCGTGGCCTGGCTTTTTGTCAACCTCATCGCTGAACATCCCGCCATCGCCTTGGGAGTGGCCGGCGCGCCACTGGCCTTCGCCCTATGGGGGGCCTGCCGGTTCGCCCTGCGACCCATCCTCAACGACACCCCGTCGTAAACCAGCGGCCCGCCGCAAACTGGAAGCCCACCGCCTCGCTGCCACACCACCGCACGACACCCCATCTTTTCCACGCTGTCAAGAAAGAGACCATCGACATGTCTGACGTGCTGAAAAAAGCCTTAGCTGACGCCATCGACACCACGCGCCGCAACATTCCCGCCTTCGCCGACCGCTACCCCGACGACACCACCGTCAACAACTGGTACCCGCCACGCCCCGCCCGCGACGGCTTCCCCCAAGGCGCCAACGAAGGCTGGACCACCAGTTTCATCCCCGGCTGCCAGTGGCTTGCCTGGGAAATGACCGGAGACAACGCCTTCCGTCAAGCCGCCCAAGCCCACGCCAAAGACTTTGCCCGCCGCGTACACAAGGGTGAAGGTCTAGCCACCCACGACCTCGGCTTCCTCTACACCCTGTCCTCCGTGACGCCCTGGCGCCTGACCGGCAGCCAAGAAGACAAGAATGCCGCCCTAGCCGCCGCCGACGCCCTCATGGTGCGGTTTCTGGAACCGGCCGGAATCATCCAAGCCTGGGGTGACCTGGTAGACCCAGCCGAACGAGGCCGCACCATCATCGACTCCCTGATGAACATGCCCCTACTCACCTGGGCCTCCCAGCAGACCGGCGACCAGAAATACGCTGACGCCGTGCGCCGCCACACCGCGCAACTAGCCCAACACATCATCCGCGCCGACAACACCACCTTCCACACCTTCTGGTGGGATCCCAGCACCGGCGAACCCCTCAAAGGCACTACCGCGCAAGGCTACGCCGACGACTCCTGCTGGGCCCGCGGCCAAGCCTGGGGCATCTACGGGTTCGCCCTCAACTATGAGGCCACCGGCAACCCCGACCTGCTGGTGGCCGCCCGCCGCTGCGCCGACTACTTCCTGGCCCACCTGCCCGCCGATGGCGTTCCCTTCTGGGATCTGGTGTTCAACGACGGTGACGACCAGCCACGCGACTCGTCATCGGCCGCCATCGCCGCCTGTGGCCTGCACCAACTGGCCTCCCTAGAAACCGACCCCCGACTGGCCGACCGCTACCGTGCCGCAGGCCAGGCCATGATTGAAGCCGTCACCGCTTACAGTCCGCAAGGCGAAGGCGTCGAATCTGACGCCCTGCTGCTGCACTCCGTGTACAACCTCAACAAAAATGAGGGCGTCGATGAAGGCTCACTGTGGGGAGACTACTTTTACATGGAAGCCCTGGTGCGCCACCTCAACCCGCGGTGGAAGCGATACTGGTAGGCGTCTAGCCTTATAGCGCGCCGCTGAAACCCCACCCGACTGCACGGCCCCAAGGAGCACAGGTTGCTGATCGACGCCCTCGATGCACGCTTTGACTGGCATCCCTGGGACTTCACCGCCCAGGCCAGCCCGGACGCTCGCGCCCGGCAGCAACGCTGGCAAGACTCTCTGGCGGCGGAGCGCAGGGTCAGTATCGGGGCGGACTGCTACCTGTCACCGCAGGCGGTCATCCTCACCGACAGTTTGGCCGTGGGCGACCGAACCACCATCGCCGCTCTAGCCCACCTCACCGGCGACGTGGCCCTGGGCGCCGACTGTTCCGTCAACGTCAGTGCGGCAGTGCGCGGGCGAGTGACCATCGGCGATGGTGTGCGCATCGGCGCCCACACGTCCATTTTGGCCTTCAACCACGGCGTCGAAGCAGGCACACCCATCCGCCTTCAACCGCACACCAGCCGTGGCATCACCATCGGCGACGACGTGTGGGTGGGTTCGCAGGTGGTCATCCTCGACGGTGTCGCTGTCGGCAGTGGGGCCGTCATCGGGGCGGGGTCTGTGGTCGCTAAGGACGTTCCGGCAGGGGCCGTCGTCGTCGGGAATCCTGCCCGCATTGTCCGGTGGCGTCAGGGGGGCGATGACTTGCCCGAAGGTGACCCGGCCGGCAACTCTGCTGCCGACTGTAGCGCAAGCACCCCTGGAGCAACCAGGGGCGATGCGTCGCCGGAAGGCGTTGCAGGTTCAGCGCACCAGCACGGCCTCGAATCGCAGCTGGCCCGGTGGAGCGAAGGCGTCACCGACAGCATCACGGCCCTGCTGAACGCCTGCTGGCTGCCCGAGCGTCGCCTGTACACCAACCTTCCTGGCACTACGCCCAGCCTGCGCGCCCAATGCGATGCCGTTGAACTCGCCCACCTTGCTCACGGCGCACCACCGCCGCATCTTCCCCAGGCCGAGATAGTCGCCCTGCTGCATAGTCACCAAGACCCGGCCACCGGGCTCATCGCACCGCTCAACGCCGACAGCACCCCCCGCGACGCCTCCCGTGATCTGATCCCCTTCGACAGTATTTCCCTTGATGTGGGTGACGGCGAGATCAGCTACCACCTGCTGTGTGTCGGCTACGCCCTTGACTTGTTGGGTTCGCGGCTCCCCCACCGCATCGCCGCCTTGGCTGATATGACGGCAGCAGACCTGGTTGCCATGCTGGATGCCCTGCCCTGGGAGGGCGAAGCCTGGGCTGCCGGGCATCAGGTGGACGCCATCGGCACAGGCCTGCGGTGGACTATCGAAGGCCGTTATCAAGCCCAGCCGGGCCTGCTTGAAACTCTTTTCGGCTGGCTGACCACCCGGCAGTCCGCAACGCGAGGAATGTGGGGCAAGCCCGCGCCCAGCGTCGGATACATGCAGGTAGTCAATGGTTTCTACCGGGCCACACGGGGAACCTACGCCCAATGGGGCCTGTCCCTGCCCTACCCTGACCGCACTATCGACACGGTGCTGGCCCACGCAGGCGACGCCCGCTATTTCGCCCGCCACCGGCAGAACGCCTGCAACGTGCTTGATGTTGCCCACCCCCTCTGGCTGGCCAGCCGTCAAGCGCCGACGTACCGCCGGGATGACATAGGTGCCCTAGCCGCACGACTGCTGGCCGACGCCCTGACACACTACGATGCCAGGCTCGGGTTCGGGTTCTCCGCCCCCAACCCCGACGGCAGCCGTCACGGCGAAAAGCAGCAGGTCAGCCTCCAAGGCACCGAAATGTGGCTGGCTATCATCTGGTATCTCGCCGACCTCACCAACCTGACAGGAGTCCTCCTCTACCACCCCCAAGGAATCCACGCCCCCAACCCTGCACCCGCCCTCACCCGCGCCGCTCAATAGAAACTCAATAGAAAGTCTTGTCTCGTGTCTACTTGCCCGTCTTTGTCTGTCCGCCCCTCCAATGAATGCCGCTACGATGTCGTCTCCCTCGGTGAAGTGATGCTCCGCCTCGACCCGGGCGACCGCCGCATCCGCACCACCCGCACTTTTGACGCTTGGGAAGGCGGCGGCGAATACAACGTGGCCCGTGGCCTGCGCCGGGCCTTCGGGATGCGGGGCGCCATCGTCACCGCCCTGGCCGACAACGAGGTGGGACGCCTGGTCGAAGACTTCATCCTCACCGGCGGCCTGGACACCTCATGGATTCAGTGGAAAAAATATGACGGCATCGGCCGCCCCGTCCGTAACGGCCTCAACTTCACCGAGCGCGGCTTCGGCGTGCGCGGGGCCGTCGGCGTGTCCGACCGCGGCAACACCGCCATCTCCCAGATGCAGCCCGACGATGTGGACTGGGACGGCCTCTTTGCCCAGGGGGTGCGCTGGTTCCACACGGGTGGCATCTTCGCTGCCCTGTCCGAATCGACCGCCGACGTGGCCGAAGCAGCCATGACGGCAGCGAAAAAGCATGGCACCGTCATCTCTTACGACCTCAACTACCGGCCCTCCCTGTGGAAGGGCATCGGCGGGGAGGCTCGCGCCCAGCAGGTCAACAAGCGGCTGGCCTCCCTGGTCGACGTGATGATTGGCAACGAGGAAGACTTCACCGCTTCCCTGGGCTTCGAGGTGGAAGGCGTCGATGAAAACCTCACCGACCTGGACACGTCCGCTTTCCGCGCCATGATTGAGCAGGCGTCGGCCACCTACCCCAATTTCCAGGTGATCGGCACCACCCTGCGCGGCGTCAAAACGGCCTCCATCAACGACTGGGGTGCTATCGCCTGGTCTCGGACGGAGGGCTTCGCTGAGGCTACCCACCGGCCCAACATGGAAATCTACGACCGCGTGGGCGGCGGCGACTCCTTCGCTTCCGGCTTGGCCTACGGCCTCATGGAACTGGACTCCCTGCAGCAGGCCGTCGAATACGGGGCCGCCCATGCCGCCATTGCCATGACCACCCCCGGTGACACCACCACCGCCACCCTGGCCGAAGTCACCAAACTGGCTGGCGGCGGTAGTGCGAGGGTTGATCGCTAACCGCCAAGGCCAGCGCCACAGCTATTTGGCTTGGGCGTAGGTGGGGACGGTGGCGATGGTCAGGGGAAACTCGACGCCGCTGGCGGGGCCGAACAGGAGGCGTCCGGCCTCGCTGGCGGCGGCACGCACCCCGTCAGCCACCGCTTCAGCCATGCCTGCTGGGCTGTGGATGACCACCTCATCGTGAACCATAAACACCAGGTGTGGCCTGCGTGTGAAGGGGTGGGGTGCGAGTCCCGATGGCCCGTCGTCAGTTTCTCCCATGTCCCAGAGGCGGCGGCGTATCCCGGCTAGCCACATGTTCGCCCATTCGGCTCCCGTACCTTGAACAACAAAGTTTCTGGTGAACCGCCCCCAGGCGCGCACGGCAGTGTTCGAGGCCATCTGGTCGGGGTGGGGGCGGGGTGAACCGCGTCCCAGCCAGGTGCGCACCACCTCCCCGCCTTCCCCTGCCGCAGCAGCCCCATCAACGAGGGCGATAGCACGCGGGAAGGCGCGAGCGAAGGCTGGCCGCACCTGCCCGCTGACTCCTTGCGTGCCGCCGTACATGGCACCAAGCATCCCGTATTTCGCCTGGTCACGTGAGGCGACCACTCCGGCGTCCACGATTCCGGCGTACATGTCCACGCCGCGTCCGGCAGCCGCCATGGCCTGGTCTCCGCTCATGGCGGCGAGCACGCGCGGCTCTAGTTGGGCTACGTCGGCACAAACCAGCACCCAGCCGGGGTCGGCAACGACGGCGCTGCGCACCTGTTTGGGCAACTGCAAGGCTCCCCCGCCGGTGGCCGACCAGCGCCCGGTGACCACCCCACCCACCACATAGTCGGGCCGGAACCTTCCGCCGCGCACCCAGGTGTCACACCAGTTCCAGCCGTTGGCGGTGAGCAGGCGGGAGAGTTTCTTGTATTCCAGCAGGGGTGCGATGACGGGGTGTTTGATGTCCCGAATTTCCCATTGCCGCAGTGAGTGGGCGCCCGTGCCCGCATACTGCATGGCTTTGAGAAGTTCTTGATGGGAGTCCGGGTTGAGCCGGGGCGCGTCAAGGGCAGCGCGAATCTGCTGGGCCAGGGCTTCCATCCGTTCAGGACGTTGACCGACAGGCGGGCGTGGGCCGAGACGGTCGGTGAGCAGGGCGTCGTGAATGTCGCTGCGCCAGGGCAGGCCCGCATGATGCATTTCAGCGGCCGCCAAGGCTGCGGCTGATTCGGCGGCGCACAGGAATCGCAGCCGCCCCGGGTCGGTCGATGCAGTGATGGCAGCCTGTTGTGCAGCCCACTCGGCCTCTACGTCGAGCGAGGCCAGGCCTGACATGGCTGCCGTCGTTGGCTCTGCGTCAAAAAGGCTGTCCACCTCGAAAAGGCTGGCTGTATCAAAAAGGCTGGCTGCTGCCGCGTTTGCGGAGGCAGCACCGTCCGCCGCCCCCTGCGCTCCCGCCGACCGTTGGCCGTTGAGAGTCCCCTGGTCGTTACCTCTCCGTCCTGTCGAGTGCTGCCCGGTCAGCGCCGGTTCCAGGGCATCCCATCCCGCATCGGACATCTGAGCGAATGGCGTGCCCGCCGTCAGCGGGGAGTGCCGCAGTATCCCGTGGGCGAGTCGAAGATCGTGTGCCCGCTCAACCCGCACCCCATCGTCCAACAGGCCGGGGTACCAGCGGCAGGTGTCATCCCACACCCATCTGGCGGTTTCACCTGCGCTTTCTCTCTCATGCGCGGCAGCCTCCAGCCCCCTCCCAGGCTCACCAGCACACAGAATCTCGTACATCAGTCCTATTCTAACATCCGTCCAAAAGTTTTTCCAAAAGAGGACATGTCAGGCACCGTCAGGCAGCCTGTTCTCTCGCGGAAAGTGCTGCGATACAGAAGGGCCGGGACGAAGGTTGTACCCTTTTGGGGTTCCTTTTCTTGTGTCGCCGCCAGACGACACCCGGCCCCATCGGAGTCCCCCATGAACGCGACTGATCGAGTGCGTGCCGCTGTTGCGGCAATGGCTGCCGGGCGGGGTGTGCTGGTCGTGGACGACATCGACCGGGAGAACGAAGGCGACGTCATTTTTGCTGCCGAAACGGTGACGGACGCGCAGATTGCCTTCCTCATGCGCGAATGTCGCGGCCTCATCTGCGTGGCGCTCGACCCGGCTGACGTGAACCGTCTGGACTTACCGCTCATGGTGGGGGACAACGCCGACCCCTTCCGCACCGCCTTCACCGTGTCTGTTGATGCTGCTCACGGCGTGACGACAGGCATTTCTGCCGCCGACCGTGCCCTGTCGGCCCGCCTGTTGGCCGCCCCTGCGACAACGCGCGCCGACCTGACTGCTCCCGGCCACATTTTCCCGCTGCGCGCCCACCCGGGCGGCGTCCGTTCCCGCCGAGGCCACACTGAAGCCGCCGTCGACCTGGCCCGTGCCGCTGGCTTGCGCCCGGCAGGTGTCATCTGCGAGGTTGCCGACGATGACGGCGTCATGCTCACCGGCCCCGCCCTCGACGCCTTCGCTGCCCGCCACAACCTGCCGCTAGTCTCCATAGATGACCTGGCCCAAGCCCTCTCATGCTAACCGCGTGCGGCGCGATGCAGGGTAGTGGTCTCCGCTCAGAATCAGGGTTGCGGGTAGCGGATAGTTGTTCATCAACGAGGGAGGCTGTCAGTGTGTTCACGGGCGACGACAGCCAAGACGGCGTCTCCATACCGGTCTAGTTTCGTGTCACCGACGCCGCTGACCTCCGCCAAGTCAGCCAGGGTGGCGGGACGGGCGGTCGCAATGCCGCGCAGGGTGGCGTCACTAAAGATGATGTAGGCGGGCTTGCCTTGTTCTTTGGCCTCGACGGACCGCCAGTGACGCAAGGCTTCGAAGAGGGGGAGGTCGGCCTCGGCTAGGTCAACGAAGGCGGCAGCCTTACTGGCCTTTGACGCCTTGGGGGCGCGCGGCGGTTTCGGCGGTTCACGGCGCATCCGCACCTCACGGCGGCCCGCCAACACCTCGCCGCTGGCCTCCGTGAGCACCAGTGTGCTGTGCTCGCTGCCCACCGTCAGCAGGCCGCGGGCAATCAACTGCCTGATGACGGCCCGCCAGTCCGCCTCGCTGAGGTCGCCGCCGATGCCATACACGGTGAGCGTGTCATGGCGGAAACGACGAACCTTGTCCGTGTCCTTACCCAACAAAATGTCGATAACCTGCCCGGCACCAAACTGTTGGCCCCGTTCACGAGCCAGCCGCAACACCGTCGATAAAACCTTCTGCGCGGCCACCGTGCCATCCCAAGATTCCGGCGGATTCAGGCAGGTGTCACAGTTTCCGCAACCGCTCGACGCATCGGCAGGTGTCGCGCCGCTGCCCGGTTCATCCGTCGGGCCCGTATAGGTCTGACCAAAGTAGGCGAGCATCTGCGCCCGCCTGCACTGAACCGTCTCACACAAGGCCAGCATGGCGCCCAAATGCTGGTTGAGGTTGCGGCGGTGAGCCTCATCCCCTTCTGAGGCGTCGATGAGGCGGCGCTGCTGAACCACGTCAGCCAGGCCGTAGGCCAGCCAGGCCAGCGACGGCAGGCCGTCACGTCCGGCACGGCCCGTCTCCTGGTAGTAGCCCTCCACCGATTTAGGCAGGTCACAGTGGGCGACAAAGCGCACGTCCGGCTTGTCGATACCCATGCCGAAGGCGATGGTCGCCACCATGACCACCCCGTCGTCCCGCAAAAACCGGGCCTGGTTGGCGGCGCGCACACTGGCCGACAAGCCCGCATGATAGGGCAGGGCGTCGATGCCGTTGTCGCAGAGAAAGGCGGCCGTTTTGTCGACGTTAGCCCGGGACAGCCGGTAGACGATGCCCGCCTGGCCTGCATAGTCGCCGTTCAACAGGTCGAGCACCTGCCTTTCCGGGTTGGCCTTGGGGACGATGCGGTAGGTGATGTTGGGCCGATCAAAGGAGGAGACAAACTGCCTGGCACCGCCAAGGTTGAGGCGGTGGACAATCTCGGCCCGGGTGGCCTCCGTCGCCGTGGCTGTCAGGGCGATGCGCGGCACGCCCGGCCAGCGTTCATGCAGCAAGGACAGGCCCAGGTAGTCGGGGCGGAAATCGTGCCCCCACTGGGACACACAGTGGGCCTCGTCAATAGCGAACAGGGCGATGCCGCCGTCAGCGTGGGCCTTATCCAGCAGGCCCATGGTTCCCGGCGACCGTAGGCCCTCCGGGGCCAGATAGAGCAGATCCAGGCTGCCGTCAAGGAAAGCCTGCTCCACATCGCGGCGGGCCTCAAAGTCGAGGGTCGAGTTGAGAAAAGCCGCCCGGACGCCGAGGGCGGCCAGGGCATCCACCTGGTCTTGCATAAGGGCTATCAACGGCGAAATGACGACGCCCGTACCGGGGCGAACCAGGGCCGGAATCTGGTAGCAGAGGGACTTGCCGCCGCCCGTCGGCATGAGCACCAAGGCATCGTCGCCACCGATGACCGTGTCGATAATCTGAGCCTGGTCTCCCCTCAAGCCGTCATAACCGAACACCCGCCGCAACACACCCAGCGCCGCCACGGAAGCGGGGGCTGGCGCGGTGGCGGGCACGGAAGGGACGCTGGCCGTCAGTGGTTCCACAGTCATGCCGCGCACTCTATCGACAGCCGGTGACACTGACGCGAAACGAGCGCCCAACGTCGGCTTTCGCGGTCTTGGTCGGCGATAGGCTGGCTGCATGGCTCTTATCATCCCCTTCGCCGGGCACACCCCCTCCATCGACCCGACAGCCTGGGTGGCACCCAACGCGACCCTCATCGGCCAGGTGCGGGTGAAGGCAGGCGCATCCGTGTTTTACGGGGCTGTCCTGCGCGGCGACATCGCCGAGATTGTGGTGGGTCAAGGGTCCAACCTGCAAGACAACGTTGTCGTCCACACCGACTTCGATGTGCCCACCATCATCGGCCGGAATGTGGGCGTCGGGCATGGGGCTATCGTTCACGGGGCGACGGTGGGCGACGGCGCCCTCATCGGCATGGGGGCTACCCTGCTCAACAATGCCGTGATCGGTCAGGGCGCTTTTGTTGCGGCCGGAGCCCTGGTTCGTGAAGGTCAGAAGGTCCCCGCCCACCATCTGGCCGTCGGTGTTCCCGCCCGCGTGCGCGGCGAGTTAGATGACGCCACCCGCGCCCGCGTTGCCCGCAACGCCCCCGAATATCAGCAACTCAAAGAAACCCACCGCACTGCCACCGCTGACATGGGTTCATCGGGTTCGTAGGTTCGTGGGCGCAGGGACGTAGGCACAGGTTTGTAAGCACAGGAACGACGGAGGTAACGTGGTATCGGCTAGGGCGGGCAACCCTCGGGTGACGGGTAAGGAGCAGTATTACACCCACCCTGACCTGGCTGCCCGCTGCGTCGACACTATGCTGGCCGCCGTCGGTGAGGGTGCTGTCCAGCGGCAGTGGGTGGAGCCTGCCGGGGGGACGGGCACTTTTATCGACGCCTTGCTGGCTCGGGGAGTCAGCAACATCGTCTCCTACGATATTGAGCCCCATCATCCGCTGGTTACACGCGGAGACTTCCTTGATGTGCCCTTTGACGGGGCCAATATGGTTGCGTTGACGAATCCGCCCTTTGGGCGGGCTAATAAACTGTGTATTCCTTTTTTCAACAAACTTGCTGACCATTGCACACATATTGGGTTTATTGTGCCAAAATCGTGGCGTAAATGGAGCGTACACAATCGGCTTGATGCACGTTTTCATTGCGTTCACGATGAAGACTTGGTGGTCAACTACGTTGACGCTGATGGTGCACCTTTAGCGGACGGGAAAACGCATCTCAACACGGT
>JAITCK010000186.1 GCA_031283115.1 Cellulomonadaceae bacterium
CAAGGATGTGGAGACCAAGGAGCAGATCGCCTCGACCGCCTCCATCTCCGCCGGGGACACCGCGATCGGCGAGATGATCGCCGAGGCGATGGACAAGGTGGGCAAGGAAGGCGTCATCACCGTCGAAGAATCCAACACCTTCGGCCTGGAACTCGAACTCACCGAGGGTATGCGCTTCGACAAGGGCTTCCTGGCCCGCTACTTCGAAACCGACCCGGAGCGTCAAGAAGCCGTCCTCGAAGACGCCTACGTGCTGCTGGTCGAGTCCAAGATCTCCAACGTCAAAGACATGCTCCCCATCCTCGACCAGGTGATGAAGCAGGGCCGCAGCCTCCTCATCATTGCCGAGGACGTCGAGGGCGAAGCCCTGGCCACCCTGGTGCTCAACAAGATTCGCGGCACCTTCAAGTCTGTGGCTGTCAAGGCTCCCGGCTTCGGCGACCGCCGCAAGGCCATGCTCCAAGACATCGCCATTCTCACCGGCGGCCAGGTCATCACCGAAACTGTTGGCCTCAAACTGGAGAACGCCACCCTGGACCTGCTCGGTCAGGCCCGCAAGGTTGTTGTCACCAAGGACGAGACCACCATCGTTGAAGGTTCCGGCGACGCCGACCTCATCGCCGGCCGCGTAGCCCAGATTCGCACCGAAATCGAGCGTTCGGACTCCGAGTACGACCGCGAGAAGCTGCAGGAGCGTCTGGCCAAACTTGCTGGCGGCGTGGCCGTCATCAAGGCTGGCGCTGCTACCGAGGTGGAACTCAAGGAGCGCAAGCACCGCATTGAGGACGCCGTCCGTAACGCTAAGGCCGCCGTCGAAGAAGGTATCGTCGCCGGTGGTGGCGTTGCCCTCATCCAGGCTGGCGCTAAGGCTTTCGGCACTCTGGCCCTTGAAGGTGACGAGGCTGTCGGCTCGCAAATTGTCGAAGCCGCCCTGTCCGCCCCCCTCAAGCAGATTGCCGTCAACGCTGGCCTTGAAGGCGGCGTCGTCGCAGAGAAGGTCAAGGGTCTACCCCTCAACAACGGCCTCAACGCTGCAACCGGCGTCTACGAGGATCTGCTTGCTGCTGGCGTCAACGACCCGGTCAAGGTGACCCGTTCTGCCCTGCAGAATGCAGCCTCCATTGCCGCGCTCTTCCTCACCACTGAGGCAGTTGTCGCTGACAAGCCCGCACCGGCCGCCCCCGCAGCCGGTGGCCCCGACATGGGCGGCATGGATTTCTAAGCTCGCAGAGCGTAAGAAATCCATAGGTGCGTAGCACCGTCCACCCTTTCGGGCCCCGGCAAAGTTGTGAGCGTAGCGAAGAACTTTGTTGGGTGAATCGGCGGCGTGGATTTCTGATCTGATTCAGTAGCCACTGCGCACTAGTCGCAAGGTTCAAGAGGCCGTCTCCCTTCACGGGAGGCGGCCTCTTCGCTTGCTCCCATCGGGCATCTGCCCCCTGGCTTTGCTTCGCGCTGCTCAACAAAATCGTGCACAGGCATGGTTCAGCCGGTGCTTTCGCACAGAAACCGGGGCAAACCCGTGCCTGTGCACGATTTCGCCGGTTGGGGCTAGGGTGGAGCCATGACCGAAGAGCAGCAAACGCCTTTGAGCCTCTATAACGATATTCAGAAGTTGTCAGAACAGTCAGCACACACAGCGCAGACCGTAACGCCTGCAGAAGGAACTGTGACTGTGCAAGCGTCGCAAACCAGCACGCCAGAAGATGCAACGCCCCCCATCACCGGAAACCGCCCCACCTACCTGCTGGTCGACGGCGAAAACATTGACGCCACCCTCGGCATGAGCGTGCTGGGCCGCCGCCCCAACTCTGAGGAGCGCCCCCGCTGGGATCGCATCCGCACCTTCGCGCAAAACGTGTGGGGCCAACCCGTCATCCCCCTCTTCTTCCTCAACGCCACCTCCGGCCACCTGCCCATGGGCTTTGTCTCCGCCCTGCTGGCCATGGGATACAAGCCCATTCCCCTGTCAGGCAGCGGACGTAGCGACGAAAAAGTCGTCGATATTGGTATCCAGCGCACCCTCAACGCCATCGTTCAACGTGAAGGCGACGTCATTCTCGCCTCCCACGACGGCGACTTTATCCCGCAGATGGAAGGCCTGCTCACCGCGGAAGACCGGCGGGTAGGCGTACTCGTTTTCCGTGAATTCCTCAACGCCCGCGTCGCCGAGATAGGCGACGGACGCATCGAAGTGTTTGACCTGGAACAGGATGCTGGTGCCTTCACCACCATGCTGCCTCGCGTCCGCATCATCCCGCTCGACGAGTTCGACCCCGCCCGCTACTTGTAGTTGCGGTTGCGGTGAGGTTTTTGCCATGCGCCGCACCTGATGTGACCTGTCTCCTGTGTTCTGGTTGGGGCACAGGCCGCTAAGACGCGAAACACCGATACAGCTTGGGCGGGTTGGGAGGGCTAGAGTGCGGTGTTATGGGTTTCGTCTCCTATGACGCGCCGCAATGGCTGACGCGCTCCTTCGTCCGGGCTGCGCGCGGTGCAGGTGCCACGTCCACCGATGACACAATCGAAGAGGTTGCAGGCCATCTCATCGACCGCTGGAACGGGCCGGAACGCCACTTCCACAACCTCAAACATCTGGTCATGGTGCTGCATCGGGTAGACGAGTTGGCGCAAGAGACCCACGAACCAGACCTGGTGCGCTTGGCCGCTTGGTATCACGGCGCCGTGTTCAGCCCAGAAAGGCGGGTGGCACGGGTATTGGGTGCCCGCCCATCGTCTACTGCCGAAGGGAAAGTCTCAGAAGGCGGCGAACAGTCATCGAAGAGCGCCAGCCTGGCTCGTGCCGAACTGATGAGCATAGGTGTACCAGAAACCAAGGCCGTGCGCGTCGCGTCGCTCGTTGAAGGGATGCTTCGCCACGCCCCTGACCCTAAAGACGTGGACTCACAGGTGCTCAACGATGCTGACCTGGGGATGCTCTCTTTGGAACCGCAACTGTACAAAACCTATGCGCTGGGGGTGCGCGCCGAATACAAACACATTTCTCCCGCCGACTACCTGCAAACCCGTATCACCATCCTTGAAAAACTGCTGGCCCGCCCCCACTTGTATTGGAGCCCGGTCAGCGCCAGTTGGGAAGCTGCAGCCCGGCAAAACATCGAAGCAGAGTTGGCAAAGTTGAAGGCAGAACAGGCGACGATGACGCGCGGTAAAGGACTAAGTGCTCGCATAGGAGCCGTGTAAAGCGTAGAAGGTTTCGGTGGGCGGCCTGCGGGGAGGATCACGGGAATCTTCATAGTGGCGGGATGGGGGGATTTTGGCGGGATTCCAGGGCTGTTGATCTATCCACAGGGGTTTTGCCTGTGGATAACGGGGGTGTTGGTGCCCGACGATTCCCTACTGTGGTGTGACCGCGTTCGGAAAGGCCGGACGCACTGCTGAAAGGGAACACCATGCGATACGAGGTCGATAGTGAACGAGTCGCCGGAGCCAGCGCCAAAGTGCGCGGGTCAGTATCAAGCATCCGCAATGAGGTAGGGGCCATGATGCGGCACCTCACCGACCTGCAATCCAGTTGGAAAGGTCAAGCATCCACACAGTTCAACGGGGTGATGCAGCAGTGGAAGTCAACGCAGTCTCAGGTGGAGCAGGCTCTGGAATCCATCCAAGGCGCCCTGTCTACGGCCTCACAAACCTATGCAGACGCAGAAGCCCACGCTGCCAACCTGTTCAAGCGGTAAGGGGCGGGCCGTGTCCCTCACGGGCGGGGTTTCACCTGTTTTCACCGGGCGTGCCGCAGGCGTTGCTCAACCACCGGCAGGCACGGGGGATGAGGCGCGGGTTTTTCTGGCGCTGGTGATGAGGTAGATAACGACGGCCAGGATGACAAGGATGGGTAGGGCGATGAGCAGGCCAATTCCGGTGAGGCCGAAACCCTGACCCCACCTGGTGTAGCGCTCACGCCCGTCATCACGGCAGTAAACGTGTCGGCTGCGGCAACACCCGCCTGAGCCCAGGTGTCGCTGCTGGTGGGGGTGGTTGGTGCTGAGTTGACTTTCTCAGCGAGGGCGTCAATCACCTGCCCCATGTCTTGCCTGCTGATGGGCACTGACACGTCGGTGGAATAGCCCCAGGTGTGGTCATCAGTGGCGATGACGATGACCACATCGCTGCTGGACAAGTTGGCGTTGATGGCGGTCTGGTCGGCCCACTCGTCGGCGGTCAAAGGCGCGAAAGTGTCCACGTAGACGATAAATAACTGGAACTGCGTCTCCTGCTGGACACGCTCCAGGGCGTCAGTCACCTGTCCAGCCTGGGCTGCCGTGAACAGGCCAGAATCATCCGTGAGCAGGCTCTCCAAGGCAGGCAAAGGTTCAGCAGCCTGGGCGGCAGGGGCCGGGGTCAGCGCGGTAGCCGCCACAAGTCCCAGCACAGAAAGAAGAAGAACCGACCCAACCCGCAACAGTGAACGGAGTGCAAAGCGAACCACTCGTCCATCCTAAAGATCCTCCGCGTCAATGATGCGGTAGGCGTAGCCCTGCTCGGCCAGGAAGCGCTGCCTGTGTTGAGCGAAATCCTGGTCGACAGTGTCACGGGCCACCACCGTGTAAAAGTGGGCCGTCTTCCCATCAGCCTTGGGCCGCATAATACGACCCAACCGCTGGGCCTCCTCCTGCCGGGAGCCAAAAGACCCGCTCACCTGAATGGCGACAGAGGCTTCGGGCAGGTCGATAGAAAAGTTAGCCACCTTAGATACCACCAGCAGGGAGATTTCGCCGGTGCGGAAGGCGTCGTAGAGGCGTTGACGTTCCTTGACCGTGGTCGCGCCGGTGATAAGCGGCGCATCAAGATCGGCAGCCAAATCTTCCAGTTGATCAAGGTACTGGCCAATCACCAGGGTCTGCTCGCCCTCATGCTTGCCGATCAGTTCTCGCACCACGCGCATCTTGCCTGGAGCGCTGGCAGCCATGCGATAACGCTCTTCCGGTTCGGCTACGGCGTACTTCATGCGCAGCGACTCCGGCAGGGTGAGGCGGACTTCGCAGCAGTCGGCGGGCGCAATGTAACCCTGGGCTTCGATGTCCTTCCAGGGGGCGTCATAGCGTTTAGGGCCGATGAGGGAGAACACTTCATCTTCCCTGCCATCCTCCCGCACCAGCGTTGCCGTCAAGCCCAGGCGGCGCCGGGCCTGCAAGTCTGCCGTCATGCGGAACACCGGGGCAGGCAGCAGGTGAACCTCGTCGTAGACGATGAGACCCCAATCTCGGGCGTCCAGCACACCCAAATGCGTGTAGGCGCCGTTACGTTTAGTGGTGAGCACCTGATAGGTGGCAATGGTCACGGGACGAATCTCCTTGCGCGCCCCAGAATATTCGCCAATCTCTTCCGGCTTGAGCGTGGTAAACCGCAGCAGTTCATCGCGCCACTGACGGGCAGAAACAGTGTTGGTCACCAAAATGAGTGTGGTCGTACCCGATTTCGCCATCGACCCGGCCCCCACCAGAGTTTTCCCTGCACCACAGGGCAACACCACCACACCCGACCCGCCGAACCAGAAGCCGTCCACAGCCTGCTGCTGGTAGGGCCGCATGGTCCAAGGGGTGCCTGCCTCCGCCGCGCCGTCACTACCAGCAGCACCAGCAGTGCCGCCGTCGTCCGACAAGGCGTGACGGGGCAAGGCCAGGGGCC
>JAITCK010000143.1 GCA_031283115.1 Cellulomonadaceae bacterium
CCGACCTGCGACAAAGTCAACTGCTGGCCGCCGCCGCAACCCTGGCCGCAAGCGCGCCGACAGTCGCTGGCGTCCGCGTCATCACCCACAATGCTGGTGACATCGCCTCCGCCGACGACCTCCGCGCCCTCGCCCTCGACCTGCGTGGACGCCTCGGCGACGCCGACCCGACCGTCATCGCTATCGCCGGAGTCAAAGGCGACAGCCCCCTCATCGTCGTCGCCACCAACGCCCCCGCCAGGGACGCTGGCCTGCGCGCAGGCGACTTTGTCCGCGACGCCTCCACAACCCTTGGCGGTGGCGGCGGCGGCAAACCCGACCTCGCCCAAGGTGGCGGCCGCGACGCCTCCGCCCTCGACGCAGCCCTCACAGGCGTCGCCGCAGGCGTGACCGCCCACGTCAAAGCCAAATAGGTTGACGGACGCGATGATGACGGAAACAGGTGTCGGCCGGGGCGTCCGCCTGGGTGTAGACGTTGGCAAGGCCCGCATCGGCCTGGCCGCATCCGACCCCGACGGACTGATAGCCACACCCGTCGAAACCATCGCCCGCGTGCTCGACGCCAACGGAAACGACAGCGCCGACATCGCCCGCATCGTGGGTGAAGCCGTGGAACGTGAGGCCGCCGTCATCTATGTGGGCCTGCCCCGCCACCTGTCCGGGGCAGAAGGGGCAGCCACCGCAGACGCCCGCAGCTTCGCGGCCCGCCTCGCCGCAGCCCTGCCGCCGTCGACCATTGACCTTCGCATGATTGACGAACGGATGACCACCGTCACCGCCACCGCCCAACTTCACCAGGCAGGCCGCAAAACCAAAAACCAGCGGGCCGTCATCGACCAGGCCGCCGCCGTCATCATCCTCAACACTGCCCTCGACACGGAACGGGCTACCGGCCACCGCGCCGGCCAGCCCCTGTAGGAGACGCACCCTCGTGACCACCACACCCCCCACCCTCCAGTCCGGCGCGCCAGCCCCCTTCCCTGGGCCACTTCCCGGCGCCGTACCAGGGGCAGCCAGCAGCCGGAAGAAACGTAACCGTCGCCGCAAAATCATTGGCGGCATCGTCGTCGCCCTCTTCGGCTTGGGTGTGGGGTACACCGCCGCTGAAATCCGTCACGGCGACCTTTTCGCCAACCCCTTCGCCGACTTTGGCGCTACCCGCGACTACAACGGCCCTGGCGAAGACGAAGTAGCCGTCACCATCCCCGCTGGCGCCACCGGCACCATGATGGGGCAAATCCTCCACGAAAACGGTGTGGTCGCCTCCGTGCGCGCCTTCACCGACGCCTTCACCGCCAACCCCGAATCCTCCCGCATCGGGCCAGGCACCTTCCGCATGTACACGCAGATGAGCGGTGCGCAGGCCGTAGACCAGCTCATTCGCGGCGAACGAGTAGAAGTGCGGGTAGTCATCCCCGAAGGCTTCACCGTTGAACAGATCATCGCCCGTTTCGACGCCCGCACCGACATCAGCCGCGAACAACTCGAAGCCGCCATCGCCGACCCCGCCTCCATCGGCCTGCCCGACGTCGCCGCAGGCAACCCTGAAGGCTGGCTCTTCCCCGCCACCTACACCATCTACCCAGGCACCACAGCCCAAGGCATCCTCACATCCATGGTGTCCCGCACCATCCAAGAACTTGACCGGCTGGGCGTCCCCGAAGCCGAACGAGAAATCGTCCTCAACAAGGCATCCCTGGTCGAACGCGAAGTGCGCAACGACGGAGACAAGCCCCGTGTAGCCCGCGCCATCAACAACCGCCTCGACATTGGTATGCCCCTGCAAATCGACGCGGCCGTCGCCTACGGCCTCGGCATCAGCGGCACCCAACTGACCCGCGCCCACCTGCAAGACTCCGACAACCTCTTCAACACCTACCAGCACACTGGCCTGCCCCCCGCCCCCATCCCCAACCCCGGCGCAGCCTCCATTGACGCCGTGATGAACCCCGCCGACGGCCCCTGGCTCTTCTGGGTGACCGTCAACCTGGACACCGGCGAAACCATCTTCACCTCCACCTACGCTGAACATCAGCGGTACGTGGCGCAACTGCGCGAATGGCAGGCAGCCAACCCCCGTTAACATCGGGAACAACAGCGCACGACGACACCGCGGCAGCGGCACGACGACGACGGTCTGATGGTGGTTCGAGACGACACAGAGGCGGTCTGACGATGGCGTGATCGGCGCCAGAGCCGCGTCATGCCCAAAGATGCGGCCCGCCTGCCCCTACCATCGCGCGGGTGAGTGACTATCTGGGAGAGCAGGCGGCGCAAGCGGCCAAAAAGCAGCGGCGCAAACGACGCCTGCTGCGATCCACCATCGTCATCATTGTGGTGCTTGCCGCAGTGGCTGGTGTCGGCTACTTCACGTGGACGTCAGTCACTGCAGGCTGGACCAACCCCTTCTCACATGAGATCGCCGACTATCCCGGCCCCGGAGGCGACAACGTCGACGTAGACATTCCCGTAGGCGCCACCGGAACAGAAATGGGCCGCATCCTGCACACGGCCGGAGTGGTCGCATCGACTAGGGCTTTCACTGACGCTTTCGCAGAAAACCCGCAGTCGGCCTCCATCCAACCAGGCACCTACCGGATGCAGGTGCAAATGCGGGCAGCCGACGCGGTAGCCCTGCTCATTGACGGCGAACGGGTAGAAGTCAACGTC
>JAITCK010000200.1 GCA_031283115.1 Cellulomonadaceae bacterium
CGAACCTGGCCCGCACTCGGCCTTCTCCGTGGCCACGGGCGGTGCCGTCTGCTCCCGCTGCCGCCCGCCCGGTTCACCGGCACCGGCTCCCGAGACCTTCGCCCTCCTCGCGGCCTTGCTCACCGGGGACTGGGGTATCGCCGAAGCCTCGCTGGACCGTCACCGGTCCGAGGCCAGCGGCCTCGTCGCCGCCTACGCGCAGTTCTACTTGGAACGCAGCCTGAGGGCGCTACGGCATGTGGACAGAACTAACCCCGGTGAGAGGGCCGGGACGCTCTGAGGGCTCGGGTGGCGTAATAGATGGCCACCCCATACCCGGCAATGACGACGAGGCCGGTCACCCACCGGGCGCTGCCCCCAGCGTTGAGGGCGTTATTCACATACCCCAGCAGGGGCAGGGAATACAAGACCACCCCGCGCACCTGATGGTCAGCCACCGGGGCATCATCAACGGTCAAAGCGTCACCGCGCGTGGTGAAGGTGTGCGATATCTGCCCGCTGGCTGCCGCTACCGTGGACGACATCGACTGGACTCGGTGCATCACCAGGGTTGCATCGCCCCCATGCGGCTGAAAAACGATGATGTCCCCGGCAGTAATCCCTGACGTGTCGTTGATATCCCTGATGGCATCCGGGGCCATGACTGTCAGGCCGTCCGCTGGCACCGTGCCCTTTGTCGGCTGCACAATGGCGAGCGAGCCGGCCGGAAGCCCGGGCGCCATGGAGTTGCTGAGCACAGTCAAGGGCACTGCACCCAGCACCGTCGGCAGCACAATAGTCAACGCCGCCAGTAGCAAGGCGAGCAGTAGCCCGCCATAGGCCAGCCCCCGCAGTACAGCCGCTCGCGCTGGCTCCCGTACCGTGGCTGCGGCAGTTGCCGCAGCCAGCATCGGCGCGTCCGGGGCTACCACCTGTGTCGATACAGTCATGGCGTCACCTCGGGGACGGTCGCAATGCCGCAGTGGCGCGCGCCTGGGTCGTTACCTTGCAGGTAACCCCACACGTAGGCGCGGCTTTGTTGGGCCCAGTTGAGTGACTGGTCTTCGATGGCGATAAGGAACTCTCCGCCGCAGGCCAAGAAGGGAACCGTGAAGTCAATGCGCAGGTCAAAGGAGTAGACACCATCGCCCACAGGTTCAGGCCTGTCAGCGGTGTAGAGGTTGTTGAGGATGCCTCGCGGCATGGTCAAGGGCACCCCGTCTTCACGAACAACAGCAATAGTGTTGATGGGCAGTTCGCTGGGGCGGGTGGCCCGGACAGGCACGCTGAGCCGGTAGGGCGTCACCCATCCGTTGTCGGGAGAGGTCCACGACTGCTCGACGATGCCGACGGACAGGCATCGTCCCCAGGGAGCGTTGGGGTTGTCGCCAGGGGCAAGGAACATGTCATGCCAGTCCAGTTGGTCGATATCCACCTGGCAGACGTTACGGATGGGCGGCGGTGCCTGTTCTTCATCGTCCACGTAATCCCGGTGAACTGCTGTGACAACGCCGAGGGATACGGTGTCGCTGGCAATCCACAGGCGACCGCTTTGCAGAATAACTGCCGTATCGTTGAAGTCCATGTCGAAGCGGTAGTCAACGGGGGCGTCGTCGCGCAGGTGAACCGTCATGGTCACGTCAACCTGCTGCGGGTGGGCGCTCACCTCGATGGGAGTGGACGTGTAGGTGATGTCGGCGTAGTTGTCGATGGTGGGCGGCAGGTTGGCGCTGAGCATCATGATGCGCGGGTTCATTGTGGTGCCGCTGGCGGTGACAGTCACCGGGAAAGTCACCTCGACGGTTTGCCCTGGCCGTAGTTTGTGCACGTCGGGGCGGAAGGGCGGGCCAACGGTGGCACCGGTTTCCTGGTCGATGCGACGCCACACAAGGGTTGCAGATGTCACGTCGTCCGACACATCGAGACCTACCTGGCCTGTCGTGATGTTCTCACTGATGGGCAGGGTGGTGGTTTCACGCCATAAGGCTATGGCGGGGGCGGAGGGCAGCAGAAAACTCGCCGCAAGCCCGAGGGCAAGCCCGGATGCGGCGAGTCGTCTGATGATGGATATGCTGCCCAGAGGTCTTCTCCTAAGAAAAGGTCAGCCGTTGACAGAACTGGAACGAACCTGTTCAAGGGTCAAGTCAAAATCAAAACCGTTGAGAAGGTCTTGGCCTTGAGTTTCTGCACCCAGGAACTCATCGTCGTAGGCGAAAGAGAAACGGACCCGGACAGGAATCTGCTGGGGGGTACCGTCGTTTCCGTGGATAAGGCCGTCGCCTTCGGGAACAAATGACTGCACGTTGATGAGGTCAAAAAGTTCGCTTGCAATACCGTCATTGCCGCTGTTTCCGGTCACGCGAAGTTCTGCAACCATTTCCGAACCTTTGGCAGTGACGTTCACTAGGCCACGCCACTCAACAACATCGCCGGGGGAAAGCACGTGGTCGTCTGCCGGAGTTCCGGCAGCACTGTCGAGGGTTGCCTCAGAATCATCGACGTTACCGATGTAGAACCAGTTTCCGTCACCCTCCATGCCGTTGATGGTCAGTGAACCAGTCTGGATGGTGGAGTCATCTGAGATGGTGAGGGTTTCTTGGTGTTGCCACAGGGCGAAGGCGCCGAAACCGCCGAGCAGCACAGCGGTGGCTGTGGCAGCGGAGATGGCGCCGCGCAGGGCGAGGCTGGTGCGTTTCGTGGACGTGTTATCAGTCATAATGCCCGGAAAATAGCAGGGTAAAAGGTTGCTTTTACCTGCAATCCCGTCATTTTGAGTAAGCACACCGAGGCGGGTAGGTGGCCTCACCGACCGGTTGAGTGCCCGTCAATATGTCGCTGCGGTGAGCCGCACGTTAGGCGACGGTAACAATATAATCTTCGGCAGCGTCGTCCCAGGTGAGCACGATGGTTTCCGCGTCGGCAGCGGCCCGGCAGAACTGGAGGAAGCCGCGATAGCCTAGGGCTTTTTCTGAGAAGTCGGGGCGGCGTTTGCGGAGTTTGTTTTTCAGGCTCGACAGCAGCACCGGTGCGTTGGCTGCCGCAACCACGTCTTTGACCAGGGCAAACGATTCGGCTGCGCCCACGGATGCTGGCAGGTTCACATGGGGGTCACCCTTGGTGGGTCCGTCGCTCAACTGAACAAAGTCGCGCTCTTCTAAGAAGCGCAGGAACTCGCCAAAGGTGCGGAAGCCGTAG
>JAITCK010000098.1 GCA_031283115.1 Cellulomonadaceae bacterium
GGGCCAGGAGGACTAAGTGCTTACCGCATTCGCCAGGGCATTCCGCACGCCCGACCTGCGGCGCAAACTGTTGTTCACGCTCGCCATCATGGTGATCTTCCGCATGGGTTCATTCATCCCCACACCGGGCGTGAACTACCCCAACGTGCGCATGTGCATCGCCCAGACGGCCGGTGACACGTCGCTGCTCGGACTCGTCAACGTGTTCAGTGGTGGCGCACTGCTACAACTGTCAATCTTCGCGCTCGGCATCATGCCCTACATCACCGCGTCGATCATCATCCAGTTGCTGCGCGTAGTCATCCCCCGCTTCGAAGCCCTGCACAAGGAAGGCCAGTCCGGCCAAGCCAAGATGACCCAGTACACGCGATACCTCACCATCGCGCTGGCCATCCTCCAGTCGACCACCGTCATCACGACGGCCCGTCAAGGCTTGCTCTTCCAAGGCTGCACCCTGGACATCCTGGCCGACAACTCTGTAGTGACCATGCTGCTCATGGTCGTCACCATGACCGCTGGTACGGGCCTCATCATGTGGCTAGGTGAGTTGATTACCGAGCGCGGCGTCGGCAACGGCATGTCCCTGCTCATCTTCACCTCCATCGCCGCAGGCTTCCCCACCGGCCTCTTCTCCGTGGCTGGCGGCAACAACGGCATCCGCAACATCATCATCGTTGTCGCCATCATCGTTGTTGTCGTTGCTGCCGTCGTGTACGTGGAACAGTCCCAACGCCGTGTGCCCGTCCAATACGCCAAGCGTATGGTGGGCCGCAAAATGTATGGCGGCACCTCCACCTACATTCCCATCAAAATCAACATGGCCGGCGTGATCCCCGTCATCTTCGCCTCATCCATTTTAGCTATCCCCACGCTGGCAGCCCAGTTCGGCGACCCCACCCAAGGCTGGGTTCAATGGGTTGTCACCCACCTGGCCTCCCAGAACGCCCCCCTGTACATCGTCGTGTACTCGGTGCTCATCCTCTTCTTCTGCTTCTTCTACACGTCCATCACCTTCAACCCGGACGAAGTAGCCGACAACATGAAGAAGTACGGCGGCTTCATCCCCGGCTACCGGGCAGGCCGCCCCACCGCCGAATACCTCGACTACGTCATCACCCGCATCACTTCTGCTGGCGCCATCTACCTGCTGGTGATCGCCCTCATCCCGACGCTGATGGTGGTGTTCCTGGGCCTGTCGCAAAACCTGCCCTTCGGTGGAACGTCCATCCTCATTATCGTGGGTGTCGGCCTGGAAACCGTCAAGCAGATCGACTCCCAACTGCAGCAACGACACTATGAAGGGTTCCTGCGATGAGCGACGCCACCGAGAGTCTGTCCCGCCGCGACTTGCACACCGAGCAGGAACTCGCGCAAGGCAAAGCCACCCGCCTACTCATCATGGGTCCGCAAGGGTCTGGCAAGGGCACGCAGGCAGCCCGTCTGGCAGAAAAGTTCGCTATCCCCACCATCTCCACGGGCGACATTTTCCGCGCCAACATCAAAGGCGGCACCGACTTGGGCCGACTCGCGCAGGAATACATCAACCGCGGCGACCTGGTTCCTGACGAAGTCACTGACGCTATGGTCAAGTCCCGCCTCAGCGAAGCCGATGTTGCTGACGGGTTCATCCTTGACGGTTACCCCCGCAACGCCGCCCAAGTCACTGCGTTAGACGGTGTTCTGGCCGATTTAGGTTGGCACCTAGACGGTGTCATCGAACTGACCGCCAACCGCGACGAATTGATGACCCGCATGGCTAAGCGCGCTCACATCGAAGGCCGCGACGATGACACTCCTGAAGCCATCGCCCGTCGCCTGGACATTTACGCCGAGCAGACGGCCCCCCTGCTGGCCGCCTACAGCCAACGTGACCTGGTAGTTCAGGTGGACGGCACCGGCGACATCGACCAGGTGACCGCCCGCATCGTCGAAGGTCTCGCCGCTCAACTCGGCTGAGGCGGTCTGCTGTTCAACCTGCGAAACCCCATGCCTGCCCATAAGGTGCGTGCATGGGGTTTTCGCGTGAGCGGATTGAATACAAGACACTCGACCAGATTCGAGTCATGCGCAAGGCCGGGCTTGTTGTCGCAGCCATCCATGAGGCAATCAAAACGGAAGCCCGCGCAGGAATGACCACAGCCAACCTTGACGCTATTTCCCGCCGCGTACTAGCCAGCCACAGCGCAACCTCCAACTTTCTCGGCTACGACGGATTCCCCGCCACCATCTGCGTGTCCGTCAACGATGAAGTAGTCCACGGTATCCCCGGCCCCCGCATACTTCACAACGGCGACGTGATCTCCGTGGATGCGGGCGCCATCGTGAAAGGGGACGGCCGCATCGGCTGGCATGGCGACGCCGCCCAGTCATGGATTCTTGGCGTCCCCGACGAACCCTGCGACCAAACCCTCATCGGGGCAGCCACCATCAACAACGACAAACTGTTAGTTTGCGCCACCGAAGCCGCCATGTGGGCGGGCATCGCAGCCCTAGCCCAAGGCCGCAAAGTAGGCGACGTAGGCGTGGCTGTGGAACGCACCCTTGAAGTAGTCCGCACGGCTACGGGCCGGGAGTTGGGTATCGTCACCGAATATGAGGGCCACGGCATCGGTACCGCCATGCATCAACCCCCCGGTGTACCCAACTACGCCTGCACGTCTGCTGGCCCCAAACTTCGGGTAGGCATGTGCCTGGCCATCGAACCCATGATTACCCTGGGCACCGGAGAAACCCGCGACCTTGACGACGGCTGGACGGTAGTGACAACAGACGGCACCCGCGCCGCCCACTTTGAACACACTGTAGCCATTCTCCCCGACGGTATTACCGTGCTCACCGCACCTGATGCAGGCGTATCCAAACTTGCGCCGCTCGGTGTCGAAGCCGTCGTCATCGACTAGCCAGTGCGATGATGCTGGGACGTGTGAACCACTGCGCAAGGCGATGCGGTAACACCAGACTGCCACGCCCGGCTATAGGGGCGTGACGGCGCCGCGGAAGTGGCGTTGGTTCCGGGCGGCATTCCAGCCCTCGTAACTGAAGCCCATAGCGGTGGGATTGTCGGTATGCCCCACGACGGTGGCAGGCGTGATCGCCACATCAACCGTGGAGGGCGCCTGCACGGGCCGCCCAAAAGACACCGTCCACCGGTAGGTGGCACCCTTGATGGGGCCGACCTCGGCGAGGGCACGGGCTGCGGAGTACATGCCGTGCACGGAAGAACGAGGGAAGCCGAAGGTTTTTGCCGCGATAGCGGACATGTGGATGGGGTTGTGATCGCCAGAAATAGCAGCGTAGGCGCGGGCTGTACCGGCAGGCAGCACCCAGCGGGCAGTGGGCAGTGGGGGAGCCCAGGGTGGGTGAGCGGGGGGTTTTGTCGTCTGCGGTGCATCGCCTGTCGTTGCAAGATGGGAGGCGTCGCCGCTGTCATGGTCGGTTGCGGCGGTGTGGGCTCCACGGATGAGGTAGGTGGACACTTCACGCCAGGCAGGCTGACGGGTCATGGCTTCGTCACTGCCGCCGTCACAAATGCGCACTTCAGAGACGAGGTCAACCAGCACGCCTAGGCGGTGAGGTCGAAGATTTTCAATCCAGGCGACAGAATCGAGAACGTTGCCGAGGGTAATAGGGCTGGTGTGGTGGACGTCGTTAGACATGTGAATCAT
>JAITCK010000156.1 GCA_031283115.1 Cellulomonadaceae bacterium
CGTGTGTGTCGTAGTCATGGTAGGTCCTTGGTGTCTTTTTCACACGGTGGCGGCGAAGGCGGCAACGTAGGCTAGGGCGGCGTTCCAGTTGATGGTCATTTCGTTGACACCGAAGGCCATGATGTGGTCTTCGAAGCACAACTGGGCTGGTAGGCCCTTGAGTTTTTCGGAGATAGGGTCGGGGCAGTCGGAGTTGGGGCCGCCGCTGAGGGTGCCGTTGGGGGCGTGAGGCAGGGTCGGGTCGACGGCGCGGGCAAACCAGCGGGAGTGCTGGTGGCGCACGTGGGTGTCAGGGTGGCCGTAACCCACCACGTAGCTGATGCCTAGGGCGTTACGGCCCAGCAGGTAGTCGAGGCCAGCCAGGGCGGCATCCCGGTAGCGGGTGTCGCCGGATACTTCGAAGGCGGCTGCGACGATGGCAGCGTTGTTGGCGACCATGCCGTTGGAGCCCCAGGCGTAGTGGTGGTTGTCGGGGGTATACAACTGGCCAAAGGGTTCGTCGTTGGCGATGAGGGTGTCGGCCTGGGCGGTGAGGTGGGCACGCAGTTGGTCGATTTCCGTCAAGGAGGCGGCGTTGGCTACTGCCGGGGCGGTGACGGTGGCCAGTTGCATCCGCACCCAGGCGGCTACGTCACGCCAGTCGAATCCGACGGGACTCCAGGGGCTTTTGCTTCCGTCCAAGTGGTAGGGGTTGGCGCGGAGGTCGTCAAGGAAGACCTGTTCACCGGTGGTCAGGAAGAGTTCGGCGGCAGCCCAGTAGAACTCGTCGTCAATTTCGGCGTCGTCGTAGGGGCCGGAACCGGGGTTGGGCAGCACGTTGGTGTCGGGGGCCAGCAGGTCGGGGGTGGCTTGGGCGGCCGCATAGGCGGTACGGGCGGCGTCCAGCAGTTGTGCCGCGTAGGCCGGGTCATCAGCGAACACGCGGGCGCCTTGGGCGGCGACGGCTGCAAGGTTGAGGGTGGCTGCCGTGGAGGGCCGGTGAATGTAGCGGGGTTCGATGTCTTCAGCGGGCAGGGTGGGGATGGAGGTCCAGTGTTCGTCGCTGACCTTGTGGTGAACCATGCCTGCGAAGGGCAGGCCGGGTGCAACCTGCATCCGCAGCATCCAGTCGAGTTCCCAGCGGGCCTCATCAAGAGTCAGGGTTTCATCGGGCAGGGTGACGCCGTGGCGGCGGGCACGCTCGACAAGACCGAGCAGGCCTGCCACGGAGATTCCGCCGTTGACCACGTATTTCCCTGCATCACCAGCGTCATACCAGCCGCCGCGGGCATCCACAACATAGTGGGGGTTTTGTGAGGGCCAGCCGTTGTAAAGGTCGACACCGTCAGTGGTGGTTGCCTCGCCTGCGGGCAGGGGGCTGACAGCGGTGTCGCCTTGGTTGGGGGCGACTCCCAGATGTCCGGCAGCACGGGCGTAACGCGGGCCAGCAACATCGGCGGTGATTTCGAAGCCGGACCGTTGCAGGGTGAACACCACAAGGGAGTCATGCAGCAGGGGGGCGTAAAGGCTGTCGGCCACACAGAAGGCGGGACTGGAGATGCCGTCGCAGATCAGTTGGTACGTTCCCGGCTGAGGCTGGGCGGCCGTGAAGTCGATGGTGTGAACGTTGACCCCTGCCGTGGGGTCGATGCCGCGCGGGCGCGTCACCCCTGCTGCGACCGTTTTGCCCGAGGCGACGTCACGCAACTGCCAGTCAACGGGCACGCTCGAAGGGTGCTCCACTGTTGCCCCTTTGGAGGCAGCAGTGAGATAGCCGAGTTGGTTGACTCGAGGCTGATTGACGTTGTTGACCGCAGACACGCGGCACATCGTAGTGGTTTCAAGCCCTCCCGCCCCTGCTGAGGTCGCCTCAAGACAGCCCCCCTGTCCCCCCATGATCTGCCGTAACCCGCATCACAAAAACGCTGACGGCGGCGTAGACTTTTTACTCTTCACGTTGTCTTGGGAGGGCGCATGGCAGGGCCGCTTGTTCGTTTCGCTGATGTGGTCAAAACGTATGACACCTCGGGCGAGGGCATTCGCGCGCTCGACGGGATGACCTTCGACATTAACGCAGGTCAGTTCGTTGTTATTGTGGGGCCGTCCGGGGCCGGGAAAACAACCTTACTCAACCTTCTGGGCGGCATGGACACCCCCACGTCCGGCCAGATCACCGTTGACGGCCTCCTCATCAGCGACCACACAGACCGCCAACTCACCGAATATCGGCGCAGTGACGTCGGATTTGTTTTCCAGTTTTACAACCTCATGCCCAACCTCACCGCCCTAGAAAACGTGGAGTTGGCTGTCGAAATCTGCGACAACCCCCTACCACCCAGCGACGTGTTAGCCCGCGTAGGCCTGGGGGAACGCGAAAACTCTTTCCCCGCGCAACTGTCCGGCGGCGAACAGCAGCGGGTAGCCATCGCCCGTGCCGTCGCCAAAAACCCGCGCATCATCTTGTGTGACGAACCCACCGGAGCCCTCGACTACGGCACCGGCAAAAAGATTTTGCGACTCCTGCGGGACGTGTGCGCCAGCGGGAATACCACCGTTGTGGTGGTCACCCACAACGGCGCCCTCCGAGACATGGCCGACATGGTGATCTCTGTCCACGACGGTCGGGCCGAATCTGTCAGTTACAACGACTCCCCCACCCCCATCGAGGACATCGAATGGTGAGCCAGCCCGCGCCACCGCCGACGCCATCCCTGGCTGCCCGGCCAGGCGCGCTGGCAGCGCTTACCAGCACACCCCGCCGCAAGCACACCGCCTACCTGGCCGTAGTGGCCCGCACCTTCCGCGGAAACCTGGCCCGGCTGGTGGCCATGGTTGCCCTCACCACCATCAGCATTGCCCTGGTCACGGGCGTGGGCGTGCTGGCGCCGCGAATTAGGGATTCCGTGGCCGCCGCCCAAAGCGCCATACACCCGACTTCCGGGGATGCCGCTACCGCTCATGATTCGGCCTACAGTTTCCAGTACATGCTGTTTGTGGCCGATGGAGTTGAACGCATCAGTTACGTGTTCCCCATGATTTTCGCCGCCGTCACCGCCCTAGTGGTCTACATGACTATCACCCGGCTGGTCACCAGCGAGCGGGCCCAGATTGGCTGCCTGAAAACTCTGGGCTATTCACGCCGCCACATTCTCGCCAAATACGTTCCTTTCACGGCGGTGGGTTGCGCTGTCGGTGGCGGGTTGGGTCTGCTGGTTGGGTACACGCTGGTCAATCCGGTGCTTTTTGCTGCCGTGCGCGACAACGCCGACCTGCCCGAGGTAGGCCATGTGGTTCCCGTGCTGGGTTTCGTTTCTGCCGCCGCCATTCTTGTGCTCATGGTGGTGGTGACCTTTGGCGCGGC
Source organism: Cellulomonadaceae bacterium (assembly GCA_031283115.1). Classification (GTDB taxonomy): domain Bacteria; phylum Actinomycetota; class Actinomycetes; order Actinomycetales; family Cellulomonadaceae; genus Xylanimonas. The sequence continues at coordinate 3,341 of JAITCK010000156.1, forward strand.
CCACATGATGGCCCGCGAACAGCCCACCTTCCTGCTCACCGGCCTGCCGCCCAAGGGGGGCGGGCATGTGCCTTTGGAACGGCTGGGTTGGGCTTGGCGGCGCCTGGCCTACAAGCACAAGTCCACCCTGCGGAACATTTTGCGCTACCGCGTCCGCTTGGTGATGACGGTCTCCTCCATGCTGGTGTCAACCGCCCTGGTGTTTTGCGGCCTGGCCTTGTCTTTCTCTCTGGGCGCCACCGGCGACCCCACCCTTGAAGACACCATCCGGCCTATCTCCGCTGTCATCGTTATCGCGGCAATCCTGCTCAACACGGTGGTGGTCTACAACATCACCAACATCAACATTGAAGAACGGGCCCGCGAAATTGCCACCCTCAAAGTGCTCGGCTACCGGGACGGCGAGGTGGTCGGGTATGTGTTCCGTGAAATTCTCGCCCTCACCATCATCGGCGTGCTAGTCGGTTTGCCTGCAGGCTGGGCGGCCATGCGGTTCATCTTCAACTTTCTCCAGTTCGGCAGTATTGACCAGGTGGGCTGGTATGTGTGGCCCTTCACGGCGGCACTCGCCTTGGCCTCCCTGGGCCTAGCCGACCTGCTGCTTTTCCGTAAACTCTTGGGTACCGACATGAACGGGTCCCTCAAAACCATCGACTGACCTGCCCGCCCACCGCATCCGCCCACTCCTTCTGCCCGCCGACAGCCCCACGCAGATGTCACGTCATATCCAGCATGTCATCCTTGAGGATGATGTGGGCCTACTGAGATTCATCATTGCGGCCGATGCCCTGCCAGGGGGTCATCGGGCATCCTTACCTGCATGAACAACACCGCAATGGAAAACCCGATGCTCAGCGCCCGGGGCCTGACCAAACAGTACGACAGCTCCCCCACCCCCGCCCTGCGCGGGGTAGACCTGGACGTTCGTGCAGGCGAATCCCTGGCCATTATGGGGGCTTCCGGGTCAGGCAAAACTACCCTGCTGCACTTGCTCGCTGGAATCCTCACCCCCACTGCCGGTACGGTGACGCTGACCACCGCGCAGGGCCCGCAGGCCGTTGATCGTATGTCCGATGCCGACCGGTCCCGTCTGCGCCGCGAAGAATTTGGCTTCGTGTTCCAGCAGGGGCTCCTGCTGGACGAACTCACGGCCCTAGAAAACGTTGCCGTCGCCCGGATGCTCACTGGTGTCCCCCGCAAGCAGGCCGAACATGAGGCCGCCCAATGGCTGGCCTGGCTGGGTTTGAGCGGAATGGAAAACCGACGTCTGGGGCAGCTCTCGGGTGGGCAGGCCCAGCGGGTCGCTATCGCTCGAGCCCGCATCACCGGTGCCCGACTCCTTTT
>JAITCK010000157.1 GCA_031283115.1 Cellulomonadaceae bacterium
AGGCTGGGCGTAGGGCTGGGCACTTGGCCGTGGCCTTGACCTGGTTCTTGACTGCCAGCGTTGACGTCACGCTTCCCTAACGTCAAGTCGATGTTGCTGGCTTGGCCGTTACGCACCACCGTCAACGTGACCTGTGAACCCACCTGTTGGGCGCGCACCAGGGCGGTCAAGGCTTCAGACCCTGTCACTTGAATGTTGTTGAAGGCAACAACCACGTCACCTTCTCGCAGTCCGGCGCTTGCTGCCGCTGAACCGTCACTGACGGACTGGACGACGGCTCCACGCCGGGTGACGCCGTCGGCGGTGGCGGTGCCGCTGCGAATAGTGACACCGAGGGCCGCATGTTGAGCACTGCCGTTGTCGATGAGTTGACTGCCAATGTTTTTCACCAGGTTGCCGGGGATAGCGAAACCCAGACCGATAGACCCGGCTTGTTCCGCACCGGACCCATTCGACATGGTTGCAATAGACGAGTTGACGCCGATCACCTGACCGGATGCGTTGAAGAGAGGGCCGCCCGAGTTGCCGGGGTTGATGGCCGCATCCACTTGGATGGCGTTAGTGAACACGTCTTCAGCGGCGGTTTCGCCTGACGCCCGCACGGGCCGGTCAAGGGCTGACACGATTCCTGTGGTAGCCGTATTGGATAGGCCGAGCGGGTTGCCGATAGCAAGCACAGGGTCGCCCACTTGTACGGCGCTAGAGTCGCCGAACTGGACGGGCTGCAGGTCGCTGGGCGGGTTGGCGATCTGCACGACGGCCAGGTCGGTGGTGGAGTCTGTGCCGACGATGGCTGCTTCGAAGAGTCGCCCATCTTCAACAGTGACGAGCACACGATCTTCTTGCGCGCCGTTGACCACATGATCGTTGGTGATGATGTGGCCTTGATCGTCAATGATGAAACCGGAGCCTTCGGCAGCCCCTTGCGCGCTCTGCATTTGAATGGACACCACCGACTTGCCGACAGTGGAGATGACGGCCTCCCAATCGGTGGCCGTTGCCGACCCGCCTTGCACGGGCGGCGTGCTTTGCGGGGTCGGGGTGCCGGCAGGGTTTCCGATGGTGACGAGGGAACCTGCTGGCCCGCCAGTAAAGTGGGTTACTGCGGCTGCCGCGCCGCCTCCGGCGAGCACGCCAGCCAGTACACCGGCCAGGATCCCGGCCCCTACTGCAGACGGTTTTTTGTCTTCCCGTGAGGGCTGCTGGTCGGCACCATCCGGCCCGTCCACGCCCGGTTGCGGCTGGGGCTGCACAGGCTGTTGCGGGGCTACCATCTGCGGCTGAGGCCCGCCTGCTTGCGGCGCAAGCGGTGGTACGGGTCCAGGGTAGGGCTGCGGCATCGCTGGTGGCCGGGCTCCAGGGTAAGGCTGCGGCAGTGCTTGTGGCGCCGGGAAGTGGTGCGGATGGTATTGCGGGCGCGGCTGCTGCGGCGGCATTGCCGCCCCCGGTACCTGCGGTGGGAACGGCGGCTGCTGCGGGTAGGGAGTGCTCATTCCCCCATCATCGCAGTGTTGCGCGCACTGCGCCGGTTACCCGCTCGGTGATGTCGACCATCTTCTCGCGTCGGTCTGTCCTGGGCACCTTGACTTCGATCACTTCGATGCCACGCGGTTTTTCCGCTAGGGCCATGAGCAGGGATTCGACATCGGCGATACGGCGGTGCCGCACCCCGTATCCGGCGCACAGGTGAGCAATATCGACACCTTGGGGGGTGGCGAAGACTCGTTCCACGGTGGCGGCTTCTCGGTCACCCCGGCGGGCCACTTCCCCGTGCTCCAGAGTGTCGAATATGGAGCCGCCATCGTCGTTGACCACAACAATTTGCAGGTCAGGCGTTTTTTCCCAGGGCCCTACCAGCAGGCCGCCCACATCATGGAGGAAGGTCAGGTCGCCGATGAGGGCGCGCGTGCGCGTGTCCGGCTGCCGGGCTCCAACGAATCCACTGCCAGCCCCGTTGACGGGGCGGATCCCTGCCAACGCCACGCCCACAGCCGTGGAAATGGTGCCGTCGATTCCGGCAACACCCCGGTTGGACACCACAAGGGGCAGGGTGTCGGCGAAACCTTGCGTGGGTTTCTCGTCCAGGCCAAGCACCAGGTCAAGGTCGCGGATGGGGTTGGATGCGCCCACAACCAGCACGTCGCGCGGGTCGTTGGCTACAGCCACGGCCCGGGCGACAGTCAACGGTCCCATAGGTTCGCTGGCGTCGGCGGTGGAGTCCCGCAGCACGCTGGCTGCCTTCTGTGATGCGGACAGCCATCGGGACAAGAAGAGTGACACGGGCTGCGGCATGAGCGGTTTGGTCCACCACTGTTTTGCCAGGCCGTCAAGCACGCGCGAAGCGTTGCGCATGGTGTCCGGCCAGGGGGCCCCGCCGGGGGCGACAACGGTGACAAAAATGTCTGGCCGGGCCAGCAGGGCTTGCACCTGCCGGGACAGGGTGGGGTGCCCGCACACCACCACATGTTCGATGTCGCGGGTGAGTTCGGTCACGCCAAGCAGGAACCGGTAGCCGCTAATGGAGTTGGGGCCGCCCCGCGCCCACGATGACGGTTCGGCCATGAGGGGCCAGCCTTGGGCTTCTGCTAGGGCGCGGGCCATATGTCCAGCACCATCACCGGCAATGACTAGCGTGTTTTCCCGGTTTCCGGGCAGCAGGGGGTCGCCGGTGGGGTCGGGCCGTAACGGCACTACTTCGACGACGGGCCGCATGGCTGAGGCCGGTAAAGGTTCAGGGGTTTTGCCGGTGGGGTGCAGGGGGTCGCGGTAGGCCAGGTTGAGGTGGACGGGGCCAGGATGGGCGTCACGTTGACCGCAGGCCGCAGAGATGGCGCGGCTGACTGTCATCGCCACGTCACGTTCCTCGGTGGGTGACCCGTAGGGGGCGGGCATGTCGGCGCAATAACGCACGGCCGTGCCAAAAATGCCCACCTGGTCGGTGGTTTGGGAGGCCCCTACACCGCGCAGTTCGTGGGGGCGGTCGGCGGTGAGCAAGATGAGCGGCACCTCGCAATGCTGGGCTTCCAGCACCGCCGGGTGCAGGTTGGCTACGGCTGTCCCGCTGGTGGTGATGATGG
>JAITCK010000203.1 GCA_031283115.1 Cellulomonadaceae bacterium
GACTACGTGGATGTGGCTTGCGGGGTGCGCACCGAGTTCGGCGCCACCGACACCGACGCCGACCCGCGAGTATTGGCCGTCGAAAAAATGATCGGCGAACACAACGCCCGCCTCTACGACGAACTTCACGCCGCCCTCGGCATCCACCCCCACCTGACCACCTCCATCTGGGAGTCCCTGCCCGCCCTGCCAGGCCCGACAACCCAAGGCAGTGCCCTGGCCGATGACGACGCGATGTTTGGCATGACCTCCCTGGACGGCCTGCTATCAGCCGACCTACAGCCGTCGGACACCACCTTTGACGGACGTGACTTGCCGCCCGCAGTGGGCGAAGAGTTTTACTTGGGCTTTGTGGTGAGTCCGCCACCCGACGGCGCCCCCGCCAGCCTTGACAGCCTCATCGACCTGCTTGACCGTGAAGGCGAGCACCTCACCCAACGTTTCGCCAACCGGGGATACGGCATTATCGAATGGGCCACCTCCCGTGGCGGCCCCCCCGGTTTCCCCTCCAACTCAGAACAGGACTGACCCGCCACATGGTTCCCGCTCTCACCATTGTCAAAGGCGCCCCAGACGACCTCGAAGTGGCCGCTCTGGTTGCTGGCCTCGCGGCCGTCGCCGCCAACCAGGCAGACCCTTTCAACGATGTTGCCCCCATCCCTGCCTGGACTGACCGCGCCCGCGGCCTGCACCGCAACGCCCAAACCGCCACCGCTAAATCCTTCGGTGGCCGCAATGGCCGCCACAACGCCGACGCCTGGCGCTGGAGTTTGCGCGGATAGCGCAGGCTCCAACGCCCAAACAAACATGGTGGTGTCAGCCTTGCGCGCCAGCGGAAGGCGTGGAGTTTGCGCGGATAGCGCAGGCTCTGCCGGTCAGGAGGCGGGAACCCACCTTCGGCGTAGGTCGGCGCGGACTTGCTCCGGGGATTGACCTATTTCAGCGCGCATAGCCCTGCGTAGGCCAGCGCCAGACCCGAAGCCCACCTGGTGGGCGATGTCATCTACAGCGGTTTCCCGATATTTTTCGGAAGTGAGGGCAGCCACGGCGCGGGCTACCCGCTCTTGCCGGATCATGTCGGCGACGTGAACGGTTTGCCCTTCGAAGGCCCGCTGTACGGTGCGGCTGGACACGCCAAGCACCCGGCCAATCCGTTCAGCGTTGAGATCCGGGTCGGCCCATCGGGATCGGATGACGGACAGGACGCGGTCGCGGAGGCCGTCGGTGGCGAGTCGCACCACCCATTCGCCTTCGGGTTCTTCCGGGCAAGTGTCGGTGTGCCAGGACACAGCCGTTTCGATGATGCCAGCGATTTTTGCGGAGGCCAGGTCGCGCACGGTGGGGGTCAATTGTTCGGCGGGGCGGCGGAAGAGGGAGATGGCCAGGGCAGCCAGTTCACTGGCTGCCGTATTGCCGGGCCCGCAAGACCAGGGGCGGTCGAAGACGCGCTGGGTCAGATCGTGGGTGTCGGGAATGTCGATGACAACGGCCCGCACACCTTCGGTGGTGGTGTAGCGGGACATGGCGTCGGCGGGAACGAGGGCCACGTCGTGCGACCCTAAATGGCAGCTGAAGGCGTCTTGCACGTCGAGGCGCAGGCCGCCGCACAGGACGATAATGAGCCGCCAGGCTGCGCTTTCCACCACGGGCGCGGTGGCTTGGCAGGTGAGCGGCCCGTGGACGAGCAGGTGGGTGGTGAGGTCGTTGAGCAGAATCCACCGGTGGACTAGCCGGAAATCTTCGGGGGTGTCGGTAGAGACGGGTAGGCGGGCCTGCATGGCGGAGATGCCGCGCCGCCCAATCCAGGTTTGTTCACCCAGGGGCTGCTTGTGCGCGCCGGGGCCACGATGGGTGTGGCGCCAGTCAGCGAATCCTGTCCACCCGCAGACCAGCGCGCTACGAGAACTACTGTGGTCGGCCTCGCTGGGGACGGGGGATTCTGATTCTTCATGCTCAACTGTTGTGGTTGTCACGTATCGCTCTCCACCTGACGCTGGCTGATTTTTGCTTGCACGGTTCGATGTGTCATCTCAGAGCAAACACCCCATTAGTGAAATGCGCAATAGGAAAAAGCATCGGTTCAGCGTTTCCGCAGGTCTACCCCTCATTTTCTCTTGATGGCTGCTGGTGGTGTTCGCGCCGAAAGTCCGTCTCCTTCCCCCATGTCCGCCCGGGCGGGCGGCCTAACGGCTGGTGACTTCGTAGCCCGTGACGCCGCGTGGATGGGGTAGTAGCCTCAGCGCTATGCCTGATCCCATCACCCACATCCACATCGTCCTCGCTTCACAGTCTCCCGCCCGCCTGTCCACCCTGCGGGGCGCAGGAGTCAACCCGTCCGTTGTCGTGTCCAGCGTGGATGAGGATGCTGCCTTGGCTGCCGCCCGCGACCGGTTCGGCAACCTTGACGTGGCCGATGCTGCCCTCGTCTTAGCGCAGGCCAAGGCCGAAGACGTGGCCGCCCGCCTAGAAGATGATGAGGCCAACGCGGATGCGATCGGCGCACAGGTGGCGGACTGCGTGGTGGTCGGCTGCGACTCCATGCTGGAGTTCAACGGCCAAGGGTTCGGCAAGCCTGCGTCGCCCGGTGAGGCTGTTGCCCGCTGGCAGGCCATGCGCGGGCAGACGGGCACCTTGCACACCGGCCATTGGGTTATCGACCTGCGGTCTAGTGAGCGCGGTGGCACGGGCGCCACGCTGGGGGCGACAGCATCCACCATCGTCCATTTTGCTGACATTGACGATGCAGAGATCGCCGCCTACGTCGCCACCGGGGAGCCGCTGGCGGTTGCGGGCGCTTTCACCGTGGACGGCCTGGGTGGCCCCTACGTGGAGGCTATCGACGGCGACTACCACAACGTGGTCGGCTTGTCCCTGCCTTTGCTGCGCGAACTTCTGGAGGAAGTGGACGTTCCCTTCCGCGCTTTGCGCGGACAGTAATCACAGTCTCGCCTTGCGCGGTTAGCCCAGGGCGGCCTTGCGGGGGATGACCAGAACGGGGCAGGCAGAGTGGTGGAGCACAGCCTGGGAGGTTGAACCCAGCAGCAGGCCACGGAAGCCGCCGCGGCCACGGGAACCCACCACCAGCAGATCGGCGGCAGTGGAGAACTCGGTGAGCAGTTCAGCACCCGTTCCGTCAAGAACCACGCGGCGGATAGGCAGGCCAGCTTCGTGTTCAAACTTGTCGACAATGACGTCCATGCCTGCGCGCACGTCGGCGATCACCTGTTCGTGGTCTACCTGGGCGGGCAGCCAGGCAAAAGCGGACGCCCCGTTACCTACCGGCACACCGGCAACGGCCACCAGTTCGGCATCCCAAACTTTGGCCTGTTCAATGGCGTAACGCAGGGCAACCTCGGCGCTGGGGGAACCATCCACACCCACAACAATCCGTTTGATCTCGTGGACGGCATCACCATCACGGCGGTCTTCATCAACCAGGCCACCAGCATGTTTACGGTAGGGAACCACCACGGTAGGGCAGACACCATGCGCAGGCATCGCCGACGACACGGTGCCCAGCAGGCGTTCAGTGAAACCGCCACGACCCCGCGTGCCAACAACAGCCAGGCCGTAATCCTTCGACATTTCGACCAGCACACCCGCAGGGTCGCCCGTCGCAGCGGCAGCAGTGAGAGGAACGTTCAAGTGAGAGACACGGTTGCGGGCCTCAATGAGCACGGCTTTGGCGCCCTCTTGGATAGCCGTGTCGTCCAGGGCCGCATAGCCGCCATCCAGGGAGGCCGCCGTGAAGGAAGGCAGAGAGTACGAGCACACCATATGTAAGGCCCACTGCCGTTTCGCGGCATACTGCGCAGCCCAGTCGAGGGCGTGCAGGGACGACGGGGAACCGTCAACCCCGACGAGGACGATCTCTGGTCGGCTCATTGGTGTACCTCCTGGTAGTCACTTCTGCGGCAAGCCTAACGAAAAAGTCGCTGCTGGCATCTTGTCATGCTGTCGTGGCGCACGTTTCATCGTCCGATGGTCGCCCGAGGATGCCGGATAGCGGTGTCTGCGACTAGGCTGTCAGCATGACAAATGTGCCTGTCTCCCAGCCAATGTCCGACGAGGCCTACTGGTCCATCGCTAACGGAACCACCCACGACCCTCACTCGCTGCTTGGCCCCCACCCCTTTGACGTTGCAGAAGACGGCGCCACCTGGGCTGTTGTCCGTGTGCTGCGACCCCTGGCTGACGAAGTTGTCATCGTCACCGCTGACGGCGAATACGCTGCCGAGCACGCCTGCGCTGGCGTGTGGGAAGCCGTCGTGCCCGCCCCGAAAACCCCGGAAGGTAACGCAGGCTCCCCCGACTACCGAGTGCGCACCCGCTACGGCGCCGACGAAACCACCATCGACGACCCCTACCGCTTCCTTCCCACCCTCGGTGAAATCGACCTCCACCTCATTCAGGAAGGCCGCCACGAAGAGTTGTGGACGGTGCTGGGCGCCAACGCGCACACCTACCCCTCCCCCCTGGGTGACGCTGTCGGCACCTCCTTCGCCGTCTGGGCTCCCAACGCCTCAGCCGTGCGTTTGATTAGTTCCGACAACCGGTGGACGCCCATCCACCCCATGCGATCCCTGGGATCGTCCGGCATTTGGGAACTTTTTGTTCCCGGCGTCGGTGAAGGCACCCTCTACAAGTTTGAGATTCGTGACCGGTGGGGCAACTGGGCTGCCAAAGCCGACCCCATGGCCAAGGGCGCCGAAGTGCCGCCCGCCCGCGCATCTGTTGTCCGTTTCAGCGACTACACCTGGAACGACGACGCCTGGATGGAAGCCCGCGCCACCAAAAACCCCCACAACGGCCCCATCTCCATTTACGAACTCCACATCGGATCTTGGAAGATCGGCAAGTCCTACCGCGAACTGGCTGACGAGTTGGTCGAGTATGTGACCGACCTGGGCTTCACCCACGTCGAGTTCATGCCCGTCGCCGAACACCCCTTCGCCGGATCCTGGGGCTACCAGGTGACCTCGTATTATGCCCCGTCCTCCCGGTTCGGCACCCCCGACGACTTCCGTTTCCTGGTAGACAAACTCCACCAGGCTGGCATCGGCGTTATTGTCGACTGGGTTCCCGCCCACTTCCCCAAAGACGACTTCGCCCTGGGACGCTTCGACGGCGAAGCCCTCTACGAGCACCCGGACCCCCGCCGCGGTGAGCACCCCGACTGGGGCACCTACGTGTTCGACTACGGTCGCACTGAAGTCCGTAACTTCCTGGTCGCTAACGCCAGCTTCTGGTATGAAACCTTCCACATTGACGCCCTGCGCGTGGACGCTGTCGCCTCCATGCTCTACCTGGACTACTCCCGTGAAGACGGCGGCTGGTACCCCAACGAGTTCGGTGGCCGCGAAAACCTCGACGCCATCCGTTTCCTCCAAGAAACCAACGCCGTCGCCTACCGTCGCTCCCCCGGCGTCATGATGATTGCCGAAGAATCGACGGCCTTCCCCGGCGTCACCGCCCCCACCTCCCACGGCGGCCTAGGCTTCGGCCTCAAGTGGAACATGGGCTGGATGAACGA
>JAITCK010000244.1 GCA_031283115.1 Cellulomonadaceae bacterium
ATCAGCGGCCCCGACGATCTCAAACGGCTGTCCGCCTCACAACTGCCGGGGCTGGCTGAAGAGATCCGCGATTTTCTGGTCGATTCAGTCTCCCGCACGGGCGGCCACCTGGGCCCCAACCTGGGTGTTGTCGAACTGACCATCGCCCTGCACCGCGTTTTTGACTCCCCGCATGACGCCATCGTCTTCGACACCGGCCACCAGGCTTACGTGCACAAACTGTTGACTGGCCGTCACGATTTTTCTGACCTGCGACGGTCTGGCGGCCTGTCCGGCTACCCCAGCCGCAACGAGTCCGACCACGATGTTGTGGAAAACTCGCACGCCTCTGCGGCCCTCAGTTGGGTGGACGGTATTGCTAAAGCCCGGCAACTGCGGGCCAAAACCGCCACCCCCACAGGTGCTGACGGCGCTGGCGGGGCAGGGCATACCCGACGGGACAAACCCGGCTACACGGTGGCTGTGGTGGGTGACGGGTCACTGACGGGCGGCATGGCCTGGGAGGCCCTCAACAACATTGCCGCATCGGACAGGCGGCTAGTCATCGTTGTCAATGACAACGGCCGCTCCTATTCACCCACCATTGGTGGCCTAGCCAACCGCCTGGACACTCTGCGCACCACCCGCGAATACGAGCAGATCATCGGCTGGGGTGAGCGCACCCTGCTGCGCATGGGCAAGCCTGGGCGCTTCGTCTACCAGTGGCTCAAAGGTTTACGCAAGGGTCTCAAAGAGGCCATTCAACCGCAAGGCATGTTTGAAGATTTAGGTCTCAAGTACATTGGCCCTGTCAACGGCCACGATGAACAAGCCTTAGAGCATGCGCTGGGGCGGGCCAAAGCCTACGGGGCGCCCGTCATTGTCCACGCCATCACTGAAAAAGGCCGCGGCTATGCTCCCGCTGAAGCCCACGAAGCCGACCGATTCCATGCTGTAGGCCGCATCCACCCTGAAACCGGCCTGCCCGTTGTCCCCTCACGGTTCGGCTGGACCTCCGTGTTTGCTGACGAGATTGTTGCCATCGGGCGTGACCGTGACGATGTTGTTGCTATCACTGCCGCCATGCTGGAGCCGGTAGGTCTGGCCCCCTTCGCTGCTGAGTTCCCTCAGCGCACCTTCGACGTGGGGATCGCCGAACAGCACGCCGCCACCTCGGCCGCCGGAATGGCCTTCGAAGGCTTACACCCCGTCATCGCCCTCTACGCCACCTTCCTCAACCGGGCCTTTGACCAGGTACTCATGGACGTGGCCCTGCACCGGGCAGGCGTGACCTTTGTGCTTGACCGGGCCGGAATCACTGGCGACGACGGGGCCTCCCACAACGGCATGTGGGACATGGCCATGCTCCGCATCGTCCCTGGCCTTCGCCTGGCTGCCCCCCGCGATGAGGCCAGCCTGCGGGCAGCCTTGCGTCAGGCTGTGACGGTCGACGATGCACCCACAGTGGTGCGGTACCCCAAGGGTGAACTGCCTGCGCCCATCCCTGCGCTTGACGGCGAAGCTGCTGGTTCTGCTGACATTGACGTGGTCTACCGCAGCGGAGACGGTGACGGTTCTGACGTTACGCGCCTGCTCATCGTCGGCATCGGGTCGATGGTTCCTGCCGCAATCGAGGCCGCCCAGGCACTAGCCGTCGACGGCACCGACTCGGCTGCCAGTGCTGGTTGGGCTGACGGCGGCCTGGCTGTTACCGTGGTGTCACCCACCTGGGTTCTGCCCATACCAGCCAGCCTGACCGCCATGACCAGCGACTACGACCTGGTCGTCACGGTGGAAGACGGCCTAGTGGACGGGGGAGTGGGCGCCATGCTGGCCCAGCGGGCTACCGCGTCCGGCATCCGCACTCCCATCCGCAGCCTAGGGTTGCCCACAGCCTTTTTGCCCCATGCCAGCCGCGATCACATTGCCGCCCAAGCAGGCCTCACCCCTGACGGTATCGCCGCCACCGTCCGCGCCGCCCTCTGATGTGACCCTGCTCAACCACGTGGGGCGCGGCAACTGTGATGTTGGTTAGTTGAGGCGGGAAAGGGGCGATTTCGTACCCTTCTGCGTCGTGTCCGTAGCCAGCGGGGCGCGGATGGGGAACACTGTTGCCATGACTGAAGCCCCTGCCGCTGATCTCTACCCCGATGTTATCGACGGAGCCGACGCGCCCGCCGGAAGCAAAGCCCCCACTGATGATGTGTCGGGCAAACGTGCCACGGCAGTGATGTTCGGTGACGGGCACGGCGGCGCCCCCATCGAACTCGATGTTCCCACGGCCCCGCGCCGCCGCACCGGAGCAGGCCTGTCAGGCGTTGAAACCTCTGATGAGATGGAACGCAAAGACAAACTGACCATGATGCGCAGCGGCGAAATGGGGTCGGTGCACAGTTGGGAACTGGTCACCGCCGTGGACGGGCCGGGCACCCGCATGACCATCTTCTTCAACGGCTGCCCCCTGCGCTGCCTCTACTGCCACAACCCTGACACCTTCCTGATGAAGGACGGCGAACCCGTCACCGCTGACGAGCTGCTCAAAAAGATCAAGCGGTACGCCCCCATCTTCAAAGCCTCCAAGGGCGGCATCACCCTGTCCGGTGGCGAGGTGCTACAGCAGCCCGCTTTCGCGGCCCGCATCATGCGGGGAGCGAAAGCGTTGGGCGTGCACGTCTGCCTGGACACCTCCGGCTACCTGGGCCGTAACCTCACCGACGACATGCTCAACGACACTGATCTGGTGCTTCTGGACATCAAATCGGGTATTCCTGAAACCTACCAGAAGGTCACCGGCCAGGAACTTGGCCCCACGCTCGACTTTGCCCGCCGCCTAGCCCGCGAAGGCCTGCCCGGCGGTGTTGACCACGCCAACCCGGTAGAAGTGTGGGTGCGGTTCGTGCTGGTGCCCGGCCTGACCGACGACCCGGAAAACATTGCCAAGGCTGCCGCAGATGCCGCCGAAATGAACGCTATTCGCCCCGGCACTGTCACCCGCGTCGAAGTGCTGCCCTTCCACCAGTTGGGCCGTGACAAGTGGAAAGAGTTGGGTCTCACCTACCAGCTCAACGAAACCCAGCCACCCAGCAAAGAATCTGTTGAAGCCGCCCGAGAGGCCTTCCGGGCCCACGGCCTGACCACCTTCTAGAAGTGTGGGTGGTTGAGCGCCAGCCCCTCGCGTTCAGGCCTGGACGATGAGTTTTTTGGTCAGGTATTCGTCGAGGGCTTCGGGGCCGCCTTCTGAACCGAAGCCGGACTCTTTGCGGCCGCCAAAAAAGGTGTCGCGGCCACCCACACCAAACTTGTTGACGGACACCATGCCGAAGTCCAGGCGGCGGGGCATCCGCAGGGCCCGGCTGGCGTCGGCGGTGAAGCAGAAGGCGGCCAGGCCGTAAGCCACGTCGTTGGCGCGGGCGACCACCTCATCTTCGTCGGTGAAGGGGGTGACTACGGAGATGGGGCCGAAGGGTTCTTCTTGCATAATGTCGGCGTCGGCGGGAACGTCGGCCAGGAGGGTGGGCTGGAAGTAGTAGCCCACAGAGTCGTCGCCGGTACCCCCGGCCACAATCCGGGCGCCTTTGGCGACGGCGTCGTCAATGAGGGGCTTCATGGCGTCGAACCGGCGCTGGCTGGCCAGGGGGGCCTGCTGCACCCCGTCGGTGAAGCCGTCAGCCACCACTGCATTCTGCAGCAGGGCGGCGTAGGCGTCGATAAACCGCTGGTAGATGGCCTGCTGGACAAAGAATCGGGTGGGTGCCCCGCAGGATTGTGCGGCGTTGTGAAGTTTGGACCAGAAGGCTGAATGGGCGACGGCTTCTACATCAGCGTCATCGAAGACGATGACGGGGGCGTGGCCACCCAACTCCAGCATGATGGGTTTGGCTTGGGCGCCGGCCAGGGCGGCCAGGTGTTTGCCGACGGGGGTTGACCCGGTGAAGGACACCTTGCGGATGACGGGGGAGGCGATGAGGGTGGAGGAAATCTGCGCCGGGTCACCAAAGAGCATGTTGACTACGCCAGCAGGCAGGCCAGCATCGACGAGGGCTTCGACAACAGCGATAGCGGAGGCGGGGGTTTCTTCGGCGGGCTTGATGATAACGGTGCAGCCTGCGGCCAGGGCAGCAGCCAGTTTGCGGGCTGGGACGGTGACGGGATAGTTCCAGGTGGTGAAGGCGGCGATAGGGCCGATGGGTTCGGGTACCACCAAGGTGAGGCCGTCGCTGGCGCCGCCGGGGATGACGGTGCCGAAGCGTCGGGGGGCATCGGCGGCCATGGAGTCCATAATGTCGGCGGTGAAGAGGACTTCTCCGCGCGAGTCACCCAGGTGTTTGCCGTTTTCTAAGGTCATCCAGGCGGCAATGTCGTCTACCTGGTCGCGGAGCAGGGCGGCGGCGCGTTGGATGATGGCGGCCCGTTCGTAAGGGTTGGTGTCCCGCCAGTAGGTGTTGGCCCGGGCAGACGATTCCAGGGCTGCGTCGATGTCGGCTGCAGTGGCGACAGGGACGGCACCGATGACGGCCTTGTTGGCGGGGTTTTCGACGTCAATGGTGGCGCGGTCTCCTGCGGTGATCCACTGGCCGTCAATGAGGAGGCGGCTTTCGGGCAGGGTGCTGGGCTGGGTCACGGGCTTCTCCTGTGGTGGTTGAGTGCTGAAAGTGTGGTGGTTGACGTCGTTTACTGGTCGCTTGTGTCGCTGAGTGTCAGCGCCTGCTGGCGCGGGCCGGGGCGGTTGACTGCCTTTGGACGAGTTGGGGGGCGATGAGTAGGCGGTGGGCTGGACGGCGGGGGTTGGCCAGGCGGTTGACGGCTAAGGTGACGGCGCCGCGGCCAATGGCTTCGCGCGGGGGCTGTACGGCGGTCAGGGCCGGGCTGAACTTTCCGGCTACTTCGTCGTCGTAGGCGATGACGGACAGGTCGCCGGGGATAGACAGGCCGCGTTCTTGGGCGTGTTGGACGATAGCGAAGGCTTCCGGGTCGGAGTGGACTAGCAGGCCGGTAGTGCCTTTGGTCAGGGCGGTTTCTAGGGCTGCGTCGATGGCGGCTGAGAAGTCTGCCGTGTCGCGGGCGGGGGTGGCGGCTTCGAAGAGCCGGGTTTTTTTGACGCCTAACTCGGCGCAGGCGGCCCGCCAGCCTCGGGCGATGAAGGCGGAGGTGGGTGAGTGGGTGGTGACCACTAAGCCCAGCCGCTGGTGGCCTAGGGCCAGCAGGTGGCGCACGGCTAGGGCGGCGCCCAAAGTGTGGTCGGATCGGACTACGTCAATGCCGCCTGGCGATTGGGGGTCGGTTTCACTGGGGGTTGCTGCCGTCATGTCGATGCCTGCGTCGCGTTCGACTAGCACTGTGGGTAGGCCGGAGGCGGCCAGCCAGTCGACTATTTCCCCGGCTCGGCCCCGGTCGGTGCGCGGGGCGATGACGAGGGCTTGGACGCCGTCAGTGTGGGCGAGGTTTTCTAGGGCGGGTCGTTCGTCGTGCACGGAGTAGGAGGATCCGCGCAGTGTGATTCCTACCGCCCGTTCGCTGGCTTCGGCTTCCATGCCTGCGACGATGCCTGGCCAGTAGTAGTCGAGGCTGGGCACCATGACGCCCAGGCTGGCGGCGGTGATGACGGTGGTGGGGGAGGTGGTGCCCGATGGTGTCCCTGCTGGGCGTGGGGTGTCGCTGCGGGTGACGGCGCCTCCGTGGACGCGGCGCAGTAGGCCCAAGCGGTCGAGTTCACTGATGTCGCGGCGCACGGTGACGGGGGTGACGCCGAGGGTGGCGGAAATGTCTGCGACGCGCACGGCGCCGTCGCGGGCGAGGGCGGCAAGGAGGTGGGCGTGGCGTTCGGCGGCTAGGGGGATGCGGGCGGGTGCCAGGGGGTTGGGGGAGTCTGTCATGCTGTCCCTCCTGGTGGTGGGCGTGGGTCTTGTGTGATGCAGGCTCACAGGTTGTGATTCGATCAGAAACGATCATAAGTGTACACAAACGTTTTGACATGGACATAACGGCCTGGCTACCATCACCAACCATGCACGCCAATGACTCGTCGCCCATTACCGGCTGGGATCGCGCCCGCTGGGCCTCCCTCGCCGACCAGATGCTCATGGCCGTGCGCCCCCACGCCTCAGAAAACCACGCCCGCATTGTGCTGCCCGGCAAGGGTCGCGGATTTGGTGTCGCCGTTGACGGCCTGGAAGGCTTCGCCCGCACCTTCCTGCTGGCCGGTTTCCGCCTGGCCGGAGAAAACGGCGACGACCCCCTGGGCCTAGCCGACTGGTACGCCCAAGGCATCGCCGCTGGCACCGCCCCTGACGCCCCCGACACGGAACGTTGGGTGCGGATGAGTGAAGACATGCAGGCCAAGGTGGAGGCCGCCTCCATCGCCGTCATCCTCGACATGACCCGGCCCTGGATTTGGGACCGCCTGGACGCCCAAGTCCAAGCCAACGTCATCAACTACCTGTCTGAAGCAGTGGGTGATGAGACCTACATCAAAAACAACTGGCTCTGGTTCCGCCTCATCGTCCAAACCTTCCTCCGCTCCGTGGGCGGCCCATTCTCACTGGAGGAAATGCGGGCCGACCTAGCCCAGCATGACAGTTACGCCCGCGAAGACGGCTGGCTGTCCGATGGTGCCCCCCGCGCCTACGACCACTACCAGGGCTGGGCCATGCACCTCTACCCGGCCCTCTGGTCGCGGATGCCCGGGGCGGAAGACCTGGCCGCTGAGCGTGGAACCATCGGCCGCGGCCGCCTGGCCCGCTACCTGACCGACGCCGTCAACCTGGTGGGCGCCGACGCGACCGGCCAGCAAGGTGCCCCCCTCATCCAAGGGCGGTCCCTGACCTACCGCTTTGCCTGCGCTGCCCCCTACTGGCTAGGCGGCCTCCAAGGGGTTGACACTGTGCCCCTGGGCATGTTGCGCCGGGCCGCCTCCGGCATCGTCGACCATTTTGTCCGCCACGGCGCCCCCGACGCTGACGGTCTGCTCAACGTCGGCTGGTTCGAGGAATGGCTACCCATCGCCCAAGACTATTCCGGGCCTTCATCGCCCTACTGGGCCGTCAAAGGCATGATCGGCCTCATGCTGCCCGCCGACCATCCGGCCTGGACTCAGCCGGAGCAGCCCCTCCCCATCGAAAGTGGCAACGTACTGGCCGCCGTCCGCGCTGCCTCGTGGATTGTCACTGGCAGTAAGGGTGACGGCATCATCCGCGTGATCAACCACGGCTCTGACAACGCCTTCGAAGGCGACCGTACTGGCGACTCGCCCCTCTATGCCCGCCTGGCCTATTCCACGGCCACCTTCCCCCTGCTCGACGAAAACGCCTGGGGCAACCCCAGTGACAACAGCATCGGCCTAGTAGACGGCAAAGGCCGCGTCACCCACCGCACCGGTTTCACCCCGCTGGGCGCCCAAGTCATCACTGATACCGCAGGCATCAGCGTGGGCGTAGCCGCCTCGCGCGGGTCGGTGCGCTGGCTGAACCGGCACGACGATGACCAGTTCGACTCTGGCCGCGGCTGGACGGGCGACTTCACTGAGGCAGGTCACCTGTCAATGGTCTCGCTGGTGCGCGGCACCTGGGAGGTTCGCCTGGCCCGAGTCGACTCGTTGACCGCCGCCGCACAGGAAGCCGCGAGCGCCACACCCGAAGGCTTGCGTTTGAGTATGAGTGGGTATCCGACAGTCGCCGGTGACGGCCTACGGTCGACAGTGCAAGCGGTTGGCCCAGGCGTCGATACGTCCACGGCTGGCTTGCTGCCCTCCGTCAACTATCCGGCTGTCGTCGGCCAGTGGGCTGCCGCCGTCGTCCTGCTTGAACGCGATAACCAACCGTCTGCTGCTGCCAGCCCCGCCGTTGTGCAGGTAGACGACACGGCTGCCACAGTGGCCGTGACCTGGCCTGACGGGCTAACAACGACCACCGCCCTGCCGGTTGCCTGACGGCCTGAAGGCAACCGAAATGACCAACCACCGAGAGAGAACAATGAGCGCACAACTGGATGCGGTGCTGCCGCAAGCCCTGGCCGACGCCGTCGAACAGGTGAAAGCCAACTCGCGCAAGTGGGCGGGCGTGTTCACCGACGACGCCACCCGCGACGGCTTCTGGTACGCCCGCGAATGTCGTGACGGTATGGATGTGGTGGGCACCAACCACGGCTGGACCACGTCCTTTTGGACGGGAATGCAGTGGCTGGCCTTCGAAGCCACCGGCGATGTGGAACTCAAAGCCGCCGCCAAGGCAGGCACCGCCGACCATGTGCGCCGCGCCTACGCCCGCCAAGACACCGACACCCACGACCTCGGCTTCCTCTGCACCCTGTCAGCCGTCGCCGACTGGCGGCTCACCGGAGACGACCTGGCCAAGGCCGGAGCCATCGAAGCGGCTGACCTGCTGATGAACCGCTTTCTTGAACCGGCAGGAATCATCCAAGCCTGGGGCGACCTCACCGACCCGGAACAGCAGGGCCGTGGCATCATCGACTCCTTGATGAACCTGCCCCTGCTCGTGTGGGCGGGGGAGCAGACCGGCGATGCCCGCTACCTGGCCGCCGTGCGCCGCCACGCCCTCAACATTGCCGCGCACATCATCCGCGACGACGACACCACCTTCCACACCTACCACTGGGATCCTGTCACCGGCGCCCCCCTGCGCGGCACCACCCACCAGGGCGCCAACGATGATTCCTGCTGGTCACGCGGGCAAACCTGGGGTATCTACGGCTTTGCTATGGCCTACCAGGCCACCGGCGAACCGTCCCTGCTTGTCGCCGCCCACCGGGTCACCGACTACTACCTGGCCCACCTGCCCAGCAACCTGGTGCCTTTCTGGGATCTCATCTTTGACGAAAACTCTGGCGAAGAACGCGACACCTCATCGGCAGGCATC
>JAITCK010000248.1 GCA_031283115.1 Cellulomonadaceae bacterium
CGCAGGCCACAGTTCCCCGCCCAAAGGCCCGACGAGTACGCCGACGTTGTGGGGTAGTGGCTGGAAGCCCCCGGAACGGGCGGTTTTGCGGGAGACTATGCCAGGCTGTGAGAGTCGCGGCATGGCAGGTTACATGAACCTGGTTGCGCTTTTGGCTCGGCACCGAACTAAGAAAAGGCTGAGGAGCAACCATATCATCCACATTTACATATCTCCTCTCTATGCGGTTCACCTGGAAGGATGTCAGCAGAATTGAGGTGCTGTACTTTGTCGACGACCCGGTCGATCCGGTCATATAGTTCCTGCTGGCAGTCTTTCTTCGGGTGATGGGAGGCGAGTCTGCCGAGTGCCGCGAGTTCATCTGCTGCTTCGTTGAGGGGATGGCCGGAGTGGCCCTTGACCCACTGGAAGTTGACTGGACATGGTATTTGCTCTAGGTACTCGGCCATTTCTTGTTGAAGTTCATGGCTGATGCCGTGAAAGCCTGGTTCGGGGGCGGAACCGTTGACAAGCCTTATGGCTGCCTCGATGGCATCACGGCTGTCGGAAAGGATCACTGCCCTGGTAGGCCTCGCGTCGACGATGATGCCGAGGGCAAGGATGATGGCTCTCGCCTCACTATTGCCAATGCACGGTTCAGCCTCTGCCGCCTTTATTGCCATATCGCCGTCAAGGCTGACTGCTGCACTACACGCCGCTCCAGAGGCGACGTTGTCGCTGCTCGCGTCAGTGGCAATGATGAGGGGTGAATCATGTCGTGCAGTTGTGTGGCGGGTTTCGCTGGGCCACCAGAAGACTATGCGTTTGATCGGGTTGTAGGTGGTGTGTGCTTCAATGCCAGCGTCACGCAGGCGAGTGGCGATTTCACGGCGCGAGGGCAGGTTACGGGGTGTCGAGTATTTTCGGTATACAGCCTCGAACTTATTGGCGAGGGCGGTCTGGCGAGTAATAACGTCGATTGCTGGCTGAATGGCCCGGTTTTGGTCGGCTATTCCTAATGTCACAGGTACCCCGAGGTCGTGGAGATGCTTGGCGACACCTAGGCGTTTAGCTGGAACGTTCACCCACACTGCCCCTCCTGCGGAGTCAGCTATTCGGCAGAGTTCGTCAATTATCTGGTTGATAGGGTGCAGACTCGTTGCTTGGGAAACGGTCACTTTTGATGCTCCGGTTTCGGCATCGTCGACGACAATTACCCACCGGATTGCCTTGTCGTAAGGGTGGCCAGGTTTAGGGGCAGGCGCGCGCCAGGAGGCGAAGCCGATGTGAACTGGCGCTGCAATCATGGCAGCATCAGGTATTAGTGGAGCATAGAACCGACGGGCTGGGCGGGATAGCGGGCCCTCAGTAGAGGCTGACGGTACGGTGAGGCACATTGTTGATGCCTTGCGTTCCCGGGCCGATGCGTCGTTGTATTGCGCGGTTTGACTGCTCATACCAGCACCGTAACGACGGCCACTGACATGAACAGAAAGTTTGTTCGATTCCCGTGTAAGCGGAAATGTTCGAGGAGCGACCGATGGCACTTGATGTTTTTCAGGGTTTCACGATGGCGACGTTGCAGACGGTGGAGGTGACGCTATCCGGCCAGTTCCTCACCAACAACAGCAAAAACTTCCCCCGCCACATCGCCGAGATTGCCATCACCTACCCGGACGGCCTGTAGAAGACCTTCCGTGGCGCCGAGATATTGCCGACAAGATCGGGCTGTGTTGCTTATTCCCCGTTCGTTTTGGCGATAAGGGAGGCCCCTCATGCTTACTGCTGGGGCTGCTAATGTCGGCAGTGTGACGGCTGAGTTTTGTGCGGATTGGGGTCAGCGGTCGCCGCGATGGGCGGGGATTCGTAGCGAGATTGTTTCTGTGTGCGGGTATCGGATTCATGTGTTGCGGGCCGATGCTGATGCCGGGACGACTGCGGGCGCACCTACGCAGGTGCTGTTGCACCCCATGTTTGCGGGCGGGGTCTACATGCTCGACATGATGAAGCCGCTGGCCCGGTTTGGCCCCGTCGTCGTGCCCGACCTGCCGGGCTGCGTCATCACGGGTGTGACAGAAACCCCGTCGTCGGCTGCCGCCCGAGTGCCAGCCAACGCGCGATTTCTGCGTGCCTTCCTTGCACGCTTGGGCGTGCGTGACGTGGTGCTGCACGGCTGGTCGATGGGGTCGGTCATCGCCCTGCGGTATGCGGCGGGGCGGGTTGTGCATGGTGACGACGGGGTGCGGTTGCGGGGGCTGGTGTTGGCGACGCCGCCGCTGCCTGTCCCCTTGTCGGCGGCTGGGCGGCTGGCGTGGGGCACTCTGGGCAGGCTGGCCTGTGATGTGTTCCCGCCGTTGGCGCATGCCGCCGCCACGCTGATGACGCCGCGCTTGGCCACTGCCGTCATCGACCATCTGGAGCGTCGTCGCCACTGGTTTCCCGTCGTCAACGATGTGGAGGGCATCAGTGACGAGACAATTGCCTGGTGGTTCGACTTCTACCGCGCGGCCTGCGCTCACCCGCGCGTCTACGCCTACGCCGCTGACGCGCTGGCCTCCATCGGGCGGTCCATGTACGTCGACCAGCGCGACCTGCTCCAAGCGATGATGGCGGTCCGCGAGCCGGTACTCCTCTATTCGGGCGCCACCGACCCGCTCATTTCGCAAGCCTCTATCGACCAGGCGTTGCGGATGCGCCCCGACTGGTTCAGCCATGTTGTCCACGACGCTGGCCACGGTATTCCCGCCCAGCGTCCCGAGGAGTATGCCGAGGTGGTGGGGCGGTGGTTGGCCGACAACGTGATGGGTGCCGTCCGCCGTGATAGCGCAGGCGTCTCGTCAGGGCATAGATGGATGTGAGGGTGCCATGCTGACGGTCACTCGGTGCGGGCCACGCAGACGCCGACGATGGCCCGCAGCACCGTGGTTTTACCGGACCCGGACGGCCCCAGCAGCCCCGTCACTGTTCCGGCTGGCACATCCAGGTCGATACCGTGAACGACGACGCGCCCACCGCGCGCCACCTGTAGGCCGCGCGCCCGCACCACTGCATGAGATGTCACGGAGTCCAGACTAGGTGCAGCACCCGAAACAGCAACTGATATGCGACCGATGTTATTGGCTAGTTCAGGGGAGGCTGTTCAGGGGGAGTTGAGGGCCGCTGCTAGCATCGGCGCATGACTAACGCTGCGAACCGGGCCGTTCTGCGAACGCTGGTTATCCCAGTGCGCGGCGACCAGGTTTTGCTGGGCCGGAAAAAGCAGCACCGTGACGGAGCCTTCGGGGTTGGCAAGTGGAACGGTTTTGGCGGCAAACTTGAGCCTGGGGAAACGCTGGAACAGGCGGCCATTCGGGAATGCCAGGAGGAATCCGGTATCACACCACTACACCTGGAAAAAGTTGCTGAACTTGATTTCGTCGACGACTACCAGATTTTCGGGCATGTGTACCTTTGCCGCCAGTGGACGGGTGAGCCCGTCGAAACCGCCGAAATGCTGCCAGCCTGGTTCAACAAAACCGACCTGCCGCTCACCGAAATGTGGGATGACGATATTTTCTGGCTCCCCGCCGTGCTGACCGGCAAACGGGTCAAAGCCAGTTTCACGTTTCACCATGTCGACGATTCGCTAGGCACGGGGGCAAACCCGGTCGCCAAAGTCAGCATCCAGGTAGTGTCCCAATTTGACTGACTAGGCCTATGGCCCCAGGAGGGCTAAGGGGATGACGGCGACGATTCGCCGCGTGCACTCCATGCAGGTTCACCGTTCTAAATGAGCGGGCCGTCCACGCGGTAGAGGTCGGCGTCGAAGGGTGATAAGCCGTCCAAGGGCGGGGCGATGACGCGGCGCAGTAGAGGCTCGAAGGGTTTGCCACTGCCAGCCTCATACGCCTCAATGGATGCCCTGGTGTTGTCCATCGCGCCGACGTTGCGCCATGACAGGGTGCGTCCGCTGTGTGCGGCCACCTGGTCGAGAAAAGCCCGTTGAGCACGCCCGTTACCTTCACGGAAGGGGTGGAGGTAGTTGATTCGGCTCAACAGTTCGGCGGCCTGTACAACAAACGTGTCATCGTCGATGGGTTTCGCCTCAAGCAACGGTCCCTCGTGTAGGGGCTCAAAGGTGTAGGCGGCAGCCAGCGTGAAATCCGAAGAGGCGAAAAAGGTGGTTGAGCCTTTTGACAGGGTGACGGTGCGTAAGAGTCCCGCCCAGTCGAAGAGGTCTTGAAAGAGACGACGATGAATCTCTTGTAGGTGAGGTAGGTCGAAACTGCCGTCGATAGGGTTGTCTTCCAACTGAGTCCTGCGGTACCAGGTGTAACGGTATTCGGCCCGGGCAAGTTCAGCGGGGTCAGTGATGTCGAGAAGGTTTCTTAGGACTGTTGTGCCGGGATAGACGTAAGGGTCATCGCTTGAGGTTGGCACGGTATTCAGCCTTTGCGCGGGCGATAAGTTCGTCGATGGTGACCCGCCCGGCGATATAGTCACGGGCTTCGGCCAGGTCGCGGGCAGTTGGTTCCATGCCTTCGAGCGCCAGGGAAGCGAAGGTGTCAATAAGCAGCCTCTGCCGCTGTCCCTCAGTCATGGTGCGCTCCTTCAATCGCAGGTACTGCGCCTATTTTACCAACTTTGGCCGGGATTCACCCCGCAAGGTGAGGTGGTCTGGGTGCCTATCAGATGTTCAGGTTGCTACCTGACAAATCCTCACGACTGACCTGGGCAATTGGGCTAGAACCTTGTTCGTCTTTCGGGGTGCGCGGCCGCGTCCTTGCCTAGGTCGCCCTGAGTTGCTGCGCACCCGCTAGCGGGTCACGGAGTGGCTTGCGGGACGGGTTGCGCGACGGTTGCCGGGACGGCCTTGACCGGAACGTGGCTGGCCTGCGGCTGCCGGGGCTTGGCGATTGCGGCCCGTCGTGGTGTTCCGGCTGCTGCGGGCTTGGCCCGGGTTTGATGGCTTGTCTGTGCGGGGCCGCGAGTTGCGAGCCTGGCCGGTGTTGGTGGTTTGGCCGCGACGTCGGTTGCCTGATGCGGAGCGGGGCCGCTCGCTGCGGTTGGTTTCGGTGGACAGGCTTTCGACGGCTCGGGCCTGGGCTTGACGGGTTGCGTCCGCTTGGGCGCGCTTGCGTCGGATTTCCGCAGTGATGACCGGCGCCGCGACCTGACCGATCAGGGCCGCCACGGTCGCATCGCCGGGGGTCACGGTCTGCGGGGTGACGCGGATGGCTGCTTTGCGGGTCAGGTCGGCTACGTCTTTGCGTTGTTCGGGCAGCATGACGGTGACGACGTCGCCGCCAGACCCGGCGCGGGCGGTGCGGCCTGACCGGTGCAGGTAGGCCTTGTGTTCGGCGGGCGGGTCGACGTGGACGACGAGTTCGATGTCGTCAACGTGGATGCCACGGGCGGCGATATCGGTAGCGACCAGGACTTTGACATCGCCGGACGTGAAGGTGGCGAGGTTGCGTTCGCGGGCGTTCTGGCTGAGGTTGCCGTGCAGGTCAACGGCGGGAACGCCGTCGAGGGTCAACTGTCGGGCCAACTTTTTGGCGTGATGCTTGGTGCGGGTAAAGAGGATGCGTCGCCCGGTACCGGAGGCCAGTTGACGGACGATTTCGCGTTTGGCGGCGGTGTCGGCGACGGCGAGAACATGGTGGGTCATGGCGGGCGGGGGAGCGGCAGCCTCATCGACCGAGTGGGTGACGGGCTGGTGCAGGTACCGCTTGACCAGCACGTCAACGCCGTTATCGAGCGTCGCGGAGAAGAGCAGGCGCTGGCCGTTTGCGGGGGTGCGGTCCAGCAGGCGCTTGACGACGGGCAGGAAGCCGAGGTCTGCCATGTGGTCGGCCTCGTCGAGCACGGTGATTTCGATGCCGTCGAGGGTGAGCAGTTTTTGGCCCAGGAGGTCTTCCAGGCGGCCAGGGCAGGCGATGAGAATATCCACGCCGTTGTTGAGGGCGGAGACCTGGCGGGATTGGGCGACGCCGCCGAAGACGGTCGTCGTGCGCAGGCCGAGGGCGGCTGCCAGCGGGGCCGTCGTCGCGTCGATTTGCAGGGCGAGTTCGCGGGTCGGGGCGAGGATGAGGGCGCGGGGTCGGCGCGGGGCCTGGCGGGTGGCGTTGGTCTGACGGCGGCCGCTACCGCTGCGGTTGGCGTCGGCCAGCCGCGTGACGACAGGCAGGGCGAAAGCGATGGTTTTCCCAGACCCGGTGCGGCCCCGGCCCAGCACGTCGCGGCCAGCCAGGGAGTCGGGCAGGGAGGCGGCTTGGATGGGGAAGGGGGAGGTGATGCCAGCTTCCGTGAGCACGGACACGACGGCAGCAGGCAAAGCAAAATCGGTGAAGTTCATGGCGCCTTTCAGGCAGAAGCGCCCAGGCAGGCGCGCTGTCAAGCAGGTTTGCATGACGAGGGGCAGCGTTGGGCGAGATGATGGTCGATGGTTCGCCGCGCACGATTCCTGGCAGGAACCGACATGAGCCGATGCGGGGGCAGGACACTCCGAGACCAAAGTCCGGGGGCAATCACCACGACGTTGGCTGGAGCAGGTTCGCTGGAGCCAAGACGCCCATTGTCTCACGGTTCAGCATCAAGAAGAAACAACGCGTCTACATGCCGCTACTCGCTCGCTCTATGCTCTAGTTGGTGAGTCCCTTGTGTCGAGCGAGGGTGAGCGTCCTGTTGGACAGGAAGGCGCCGCACTACGCCACGTTGCGCCCGGAACACAGGGTGTGAAGTAAGGTGTGAAGCATGACAGACAGAGTTCGCTTTCGTCCCTTCACCGGAGACGCTGACACACGGATCAGCCTCGCCAATGCTCCGCTTGAATTGGTGTTGTGTCAGGTGCGTTGGCCGGAGTTGCAGGTGCTTCAAGGCGATATTGATGAGCAGGCTCGCGCCTTCGGTTCACAACTGGTCGGTCTACCGTTGTATGAAAAAACACGTGAGATGGGTTTCATGATTACTCCCGAGGGCATCCAGCAGGTTGATGGAGGCAGTGTGCATACCTGGCGGTCTCTCGACTGCGTATGGAACGTGACTCTCAGCCCCAGACATGTGAGTGTGTACTGCACACGCTATCCAGGTTTCGAGGAGTTCATCACGCGCTTAGAGAACGCGGTGGAAAGTGTTGCGACACATCTCAACGTTCCGGTCGTTGACCGCGTGGGCATGAGATATGTCAACCGTGTCGCCAACCAGGAGTTTATTACTGACCTAGAAAAATATGTGAAATCTGCTGCACTCGGGTTCGCAGGATTTACGTCGGAGAGTGGCGCTGCAAGGCCAGTAAATGTCATTAACCAGGCTCGATTTGAGACTGAAAACCTTGTGTTGCAGGTGCGTTCAGGGGTGCTTTCCG
>JAITCK010000039.1 GCA_031283115.1 Cellulomonadaceae bacterium
AACCGCCACCGCTGCTGCAGCCGCAGGCATGGCCTTGGTTCTCGGGTTGGGCGCAGCCGCCTGCTCTGGGGATGCCCCCCTACAAGACACCAAATCGACGCCAGCCGCCCTCAAAATAGGCATCGGCGGAGACAAACCCGGTGTCGCACACATGGTGGCAGGCTCAGCATCAGGATTTGACGTGGACGTGGCCGCCTATATTGCCTGGAAACTGGGTTACAGCCCCTACGACATCGAATGGGTCAAAACCACGCCGTCAGACCGAGTCGAACACCTCAGCAACGGCACCGTTGACATGGTGGTGTCCATGTACACCATCACCGACGAACGCCGCGAACAAGTCGACTTCGCTGGCCCCTACCTGATTCTGGGGCAAGACGTGCTAGTGCGCGCCGACGACGCCATCACCGACGAAAGCCAACTGGCAGGCAAGAGGATCTGCGCCATCAAATCGTCCACGGGCCTTGAACGCATCAAAGAACTCGTTGGCGACACGGCCACCTACCAAGAAGAAGAATCCTCAACCATCTGCGTAAGCGAACTGCTCGCCGGAAACGTTGACGCAGCCACCTCAGACGATCTCGTGCTGGCACAGTTGGCCGCCGGGCCAGACGCCGTAGGCCGCCTGCGCCTGCTAGGCCAGCCCCTCAGCAAAGAAGCCATCGGTGTAGGCCTGCCCAACGGCTCACACGAACTGTGCGAATCCATCAACGAAGCCCTCACCGACATGACCCACGACGGCTCGTGGATAAAGTTCATCGAACGCCACACCATCGGCACCGGCTACGACCCCGCCATCTACGACAACCCCCCCGCCCTGGAACCCTGCGAGTAGCACTTTTGTCGCGTGAATACGGTGTTGTCAGGCGGATTGCCTGACAACACCGGAGGGACACCGTGAGAATGTCTGACGTGTTGTAGAGTTGCGCGCGCAGACCAACTGCGGCAAGGCACCTTTAACCCCGTCCCGTGAGGCGGAGAAGGAAGTCCACCAGTGAATGATTCGACCGCGCCCACGGGCGCGTCAGTCGCGTCCAGCGGCGTGACCGTATTGACTGAGCAAGACATGGCCCGGGCGTTGACCCGTATCGCCCACGAAATCGTGGAGAAAAACGACGGCGCCGCCGACATTGTTGTTTTAGGCATCCCCACCCGTGGCGTCCCCCTAGCCCAGCGCCTGGCCGACCGCCTGGCCGACATCGACCCCGACTTTGATGCTGCGGCAGGCTTGGGCCAACTGGACATCACCATGTACCGGGACGACCTGCGCAACAACCCCACCCGCACCCTAGGCGTCACCCGCCTGCCCGCCGTAGGCATCGACGACCGCACCGTCGTCTTGGTTGACGACGTCCTCTATTCCGGCCGCACCATCCGGGCCGCCCTCGACGCCATCTCTGACCTGGGCCGCCCTAGGGCAGTCCGCCTGGCCACCCTCGTAGATCGAGGTCACCGAGACCTGCCCATCCGCCCCGACTATGTGGGCAAAAACCTGCCCACCGCATCATCAGAACGGGTCAAAGTGCACCTGCGCGAAATCGACGGCACCGACGACGTCATCATCACTGGCCGGACAGAAAAGTAGAGGACCACTGCCGTGAAACACCTGCTGTCCACCCAAGACCTCAGCCAGGCCGAAGCCGTGCTTCTACTCGACACCGCCTCCCAGATGGCCGCCACCCAGGCCCGAGAAATCAAAAAACTCCCCACCCTGCGCGGCCGCACCGTAGTCAACCTCTTCTTTGAAGACTCCACCCGCACCCGCATCTCCTTCGAGACAGCCGCCAAGCGCCTGTCAGCCGACGTCATCAACTTTTCAGCCAAAGGCTCATCCGTGTCCAAAGGCGAATCCCTCAAAGACACGGCCCTCACCCTCAACGCTATGGGAGCCGACGCCGTGGTGGTCCGCCACTACGCCTCCGGTGCCCCCCACCTGCTGGCCCACTCCGGCTGGCTCAGCGACAGCGCCCACCTGGGCTCCCAAGACTCCCATGTGGCCGTCCTCAACGCCGGAGACGGCACCCACCAGCACCCCACCCAAGCCCTGCTCGACGCCTTCACCATCCGCCGTCACCTGGTGGGCGGCCTGCGGGGGATAGGCGGGGCCGATGGAGTGGGCGCCGATTTGACGGGCCTGCGGGTCGCCATCGTCGGCGACGTACTCCACTCCCGGGTGGCCAGGGCAAACGTCCACCTGCTGCACACTCTAGGGGCCGACGTCACCCTAGTGTCCCCACCCACCCTGCTACCCGTCGGCGTAGAAACCTGGCCCTGCGCCACGTCCTACAACCTCGACGCCACCCTCGAAGACTGGCAGCCCGACGCCGTGATGATGCTCCGTGTGCAACGCGAACGGATGAGCGGCGGCGCGGGCGGATTCTTCCCCTCACCCCTGGAATACTCCCGCCGTTTTGGCCTGGATCACCGCCGCATGACCATGCTGCCCGACCACACCATCATCATGCACCCCGGCCCCATGAACCGCGGCCTCGAAATCAGTGCGGAAGCCGCCGATTCGCCCCGATCCGTCATCGTCGAACAGGTGGCCAACGGTGTAGCCGTCCGCATGGCCGCCCTCTACCTGCTCCTGTCCGGCTCATCTGAAGGAGAGACGCTCTGATGACTGCTGTTACCTATGTTCTGCACGGGGTCCGCGTGCTGGGCGGCGACCCCCACGACATCGTCATCGCCGATGGCGTTGTCGCCGAGATTACCGCTGCTGGCGCTGGTGCTGTAGCCGACGATGCTGTTGTCATTGACGCCCACGACCACGTTCTGTTGCCGGGCCTGGTCGACCTCCACACCCACCTGCGGGAGCCGGGCCGAGAAGACGCCGAAACCGTCGCGTCCGGTACCCGGGCCGCCGCAGCCGGAGGCTTCACCGCCGTTCACGCCATGGCCAACACCTCGCCCG